>JAISZQ010000167.1 GCA_031269165.1 Spirochaetaceae bacterium | reverse complement strand
GATTCGGGGGCGTTGCGGGGGTGGAACCCCCGCAGAGGGGGTAGCGGAGGACCGCAGGGCCGGAGCGAGGGGGAGACTTCCCCCTTTTTCTGGGTTTTTTAACAGGCTTTGAAAAGATTCTGAACAGGCTCTTAGGCTTGAGCGGTGAAAGAAAATCACATAAAACGCGCTTTATTAAAAATGCTTGATAGCGAATCAGGAGCAGAACGTGTATTCAAGATTGTTTGTGAGCAGGAGGAGTATTGATGACCATAATGGTTTCTGACATTCTTGTTGAGGTATGCAAAAAGAACATAAAGAATATGCATCTCTCTGTTAAGCCGCCAAACGGAAAAGTTACCGTGTCCGCGCCATTGAATATGAGGGACGAGACCATCGAACGTTTTGTACGGACAAAGGCCGGCTGGATCAAGCGGCAGGTGGAAAAATTGGTAACACAGCCCCGTCAATCAATGCGGGAATATCTATCCGGCGAGACTTTGTATGTATGGGGCACGCAATATTTTCTTCGAGTGGAATACGGGACCGGAAAGAATTCCCTTCTGCTTTCCGGTGACAAGGCGGTTCTTACGGTTCGTGAAAAAAGCACCGTCGTACAGCGGGCACGTTTTGTCCGTGAATGGTACCGGAGCATACTGAAAAAAGAAATAGAGCGGGTGTTGCCCAAATGGGAGGACCGCACCGGGCTTGTATGTGACGCTTGGCAAACCAAATACATGATTACCCGCTGGGGGACCTGCAATATCAAAAAACGAAAAATATGGTTGAACGTGCAATTGGCAAAAAAAACGCCGGATTGCCTTGAATATGTCATCCTGCATGAATTAGTGCACCTCGTTGAAAAACATCATAATAACGCTTTTATTTCCCTCATGGATAAGTATATGCCCTATTGGCGTGAAACCAAGAGGGCGTTAAACGATCAAATTCTTGACTTCATGGCATAAACGCGGCTCATTATGATCCTGCCCCCCAACAGACGATCCTCCGTCAATTGCGTCTCGACCGCCAATGCGGTGGGACAGCCCGTTCCCTCACGGGAAGAGAGTCCCGCCCCCCGTCCAAGCCATCGTACACCTTCCCGTTGAGCGTCATCGTGGTTATCCTGAGGCGGTAGGAATCCGTGCCGGGCGGATAGGGCAGGGCGTTCCCCATAAGCGTAACCTGCGCTCCTTCCCGCAAGCCCTCGATAAACCCGACCAAGCGGCCCAATTGGCCGACATAGTAGGTCTTCCCGTCCTGCACCACGGCGATCCGTCCGTTGACCAGTTGCAGGGGGCCGCTTATCGTCACCGTCTCGGCGGGAGCGGTCGCAACAGCGGGCGGAGGACTGGGTTGCCGTCCCCAACCCCTTCTTCCATCTTGGGCAAACAATGCCCCGGCGAAGGCCATCCCCATGAGGACGGCCACGACAATTTTTCCCGTATGTTTCATTACATACCTCCATAACAAGATATGAAGGACCATTCGTTGTTCTTCCCGATACCGGTACCTTCGTCTTTATAACAACAAAAGGCCATAAACCGCACGTTAAATGTTCATAAATTCTTTGTTATATGCGACGGTTTCAGACCGGACGGTACCGGCGGGCGGAAACGGGAATAACAACAGACGATGCGGTATGGGTACAATGAAATGAGCATATACATCAAGGAGCGTTTAATTTGCCCCCTTTCTCTTTAAAATTCAGTGCGATTTCCGCACCTTTTTCCCTGGAATTTGGTGTAATTTTCACCCTTTTTTCGTGAAGAAAAGGTGTATAAGTCGCACCTTTTTCTCTGGAATTTAGTGTGGTTCTCGCACTTTTTTCCGTGGAATTTGGTGCGAGAACTACACCTTTTTCCTTGACATTTGAACAACCATAGGTTAAAATGATGGTATGCGGAGAATAATCTTTGACGACCTCGTTAAATGGAAGAATGGCGACCATCGGAAGCCGCTGATCCTCTATGGGATGCGCCAAGTTGGCAAGACTTGGGCCATGAAAAAGTTTGGCGAGGAACAGTACAAACACACAGCCTATATCAATTTCGACCACAACTTTCAGGCGCAGAGAATCTTTGCCCAGGATCTGCGCGTCGAGCGTATTCTGCACGATCTGGCGATTGAGACGAGGGTTCCCCTAGACCCGGCACAGACCCTTATCGTTTTTGACGAGGTACAGGAATGTCCGGGCGCGCTTACGTCGCTGAAATATTTTTACGAAGAAGCCCCTGAGTACCATGTCATTGCCGCAGGAAGTCTTTTGGGGGTTGCTCAACACGAGGGGACCGGGTTTCCCATAGGAAAAGTCGATGTGCTAACCCTGTATCCGCTCACATTTCAGGAATTTTTGTCCGCGTTGGATGAGGACGGCCTTGTGAAACTCATCAAAACCAAAGATTTTCCGGGAATCGCCGTGTTCTCCAGCAAGCTCGTTATGCGGCTCAAACAATTTTTTTATATTGGTGGTATGCCGGAAGCGGTCGCAATCTACCAAGAAACGCAAGACCTGAACCGTGTGCGAAAAGTGCAGGAAAACCTTTTGCTGGCGTATTACGGCGACTTTTCCAAACACATTCCGGCGCGCGAAATCCCGAAAGTTCGTCTTATATGGGATTCCCTTCCGGCGCAACTGGGCAAGGAAAACAAACGTTTTTTGTACAGTACTATGAAACAGGGCTCGAAAGGCCGGAATTATGAGATCGCGCTCGAATGGCTGAAAAATGCCGGCCTCATCCACCAGATCAAGCGGGTGAGTCAGCCGTGTTTGCCCTTGAGCGGGTATCAGCAAAACAACATTTTCAAAGTTTACGCGCCCGACATCGGTCTCCTTTCCGCACGCGCGGGACTGGAACTCATCTCGTATATTGATGCGGATGAAAAGGTTTTTCATCATTTCAAGGGCAGTCTGGCCGAGCAGTTTGTATTGCAGGAACTTCGCGCCGCAACCCCAAACCTTCCCATTTATTACTGGGCAAACGATAAAAACACGGCAGAGATTGATTTTGTCGTCCAGCTTCGTGAAACGATTATCCCCATTGAGGTAAAATCGGGCGAAAACGTGCGGGGCAGCAGCCTCAAGACCTATATGTCCACATTCGAGCCTCCGATTGCCGCCCGCACGTCGCTTCTGGATTACGGTAAAAAGGGAACATTGCATAACATCCCGCTGTACATGATGAGCGAATTTGCAGAGATTGTCGGGAATGAAATGATGAAAGCAGAGGGAGCGGCAATCCACTGAGGCTGTTCCAAAGGGGGTTTGGGGGACAAGTCCCCCAACGGGGGCGTTACGGGGGCACCCTACAGTCCTCAACGTCCTGTTTCGGACTTCCGGGCCGGGGTGTGCTCTATTTTGCGTCCGTCCGGGGGCGTTGCGGGGGTGGGAAACCCCCGCTGAGGGGGATAGCGGAGGACGGCTCAAATCATTGCGGGATATACCCCGCAATGGTTTGAGCGGGCCGTAGCGAAGGGGGAGACTTCCCCCTTTTTGCTGAGATTTTGAACAGGCTCTTAGGAAACGGTTGCCGGGCGGACAAAGTTTGCCTCATAGGGCCTCGTGGTTATGTCCCGTGTTCGATTTCGTGTTCGGTGAGGAAGAGGTCGAGCACGGTGAGGAAAAGGATGACGATCATGGGGCCCAAGATGAGGCCGTTGAAGCCGAAGGCCGCGATCCCGCCCATAATCGCAAAGAAGATGATGAGCGGGTGCAGTTGGATGCGGTTTTGCAAGAATATCGGGCGCAGGATGTTGTCCAAAAGGGATATGACGATGCCTGAAACGACGAGGAAGATGATCCCGCCGACGATGTCGCCGCTTGCGATACGCGCAATGCCCAGCGGGAGCCAGACGAGTGAGCCGCCCACCATCGGGATGAACACGCAGACGAAGGTGAGGCACGCGAAAACGAGGGCGCCTTTCACGTGGAAGAGGAAAAAGATGATGTAGGCAAGCACCGCCTGTACCAACGCGACCATGATGTAACCCAAAATCAGGTTGCGCGCGATGTCCTTAAACTTGCGGGCGATGACCGTCGTATAATCCTTGCGAATCGGGATCAAATCCCACAACAGATGGGCGAGATAGGCCCCGTCAAGATAGAAAAAAAAGAGGCAGAAGATAAGGAAAATAAACGAGATCGCAAAGGTTCCGACGTTTTTTGCCAGGCTCGACGAAAAGGTGATGATGTTCTGCATTCCCGAAGAGACAAACGTGATGATGTGCGACTGTATTTCATTGGGATCAATGTTGATGTGGTTCGCGCTCAAATCCCGAATAATGCCGGAAAGGGTTTCAAAGAGGTCGCGGAAAAACGCAGGTTTACTTATTAATACCTCCCGTACGGAATGGGAAAGTTCCATGATCTGCCGGTAAAACTGCAAAAAAACAAAACTGATCGGCAACAATATCAAGGTTGCGGTACCGACGGCAAACACGCCGGCGATAATGTTCTTTTTTATGATCCCCAGCGGTTTCTTGGAGAAATCAATTGTGCGGGTAACTTTTTCATGCAGAGGCAGAATCAGAATATACAGAAGGGCCGACCACAGAAAAACCGTAAAAAACGGGGCGAAAAGACGGCATACGAGCAGAAAAAGCGCCAAAAGCAACGCGCCAAACACAACAGTCTGTATCGCCTTTGAAGAATCCCCGATGTGCAATTTTTCTATGTTCAATCTCTGTTCCCCTTCCGCTTATTCCCGCGATTGTTGCTTGAGCCTGTTCCAAAACTAATCGACTGTGCGCTAACGCGCACGGTTTTGGAACAGGCTCTTGGAAAAACCGGTCAAAGGCCCCGGTTTTTCCCTTAAATCTAAGGAAGCTGTTCCAAA
>JAISZQ010000164.1 GCA_031269165.1 Spirochaetaceae bacterium | reverse complement strand
TACACAGATTTTTAGTTTTTTTGTCCGCGAATGTACGCGAATACGCACTGCTGGGTATGTATTATTCGTATTTATTCGCGCCATTCGCGGACCAAAATTCTTAAGTTGTTGACAGGGGGAGCACGCCGCCCATAGGCGGTGTACTCCCGGCCGAGAATGACCGTACCAAACAGCACGCCTTTTGGGTCGGGTGCTGTTTAGGAAGCGGCCGCCGACGGGGATAACAATACCAAAAGGCACTTCGCTTTGGAACTGCCCCATCTGTGCCGCCCTTTATCTGCGGTTAATCGTGATTCTTTAACACTTTGGGCAACAGTACCAGCGCGATGAGCAACAAGACAACCGAGACGGGCAACGTTACAAGGACGCTTATGGCAAATCCCAACGGCGCGACAAAGCCCGCAACAATATAGCCGACAAAACAAGCGGCGGCGACGGTGAGCGCGTAGGGGATCTGCGTGCTCACATGGTCGATGTGGTTGCACTGCGCGCCGGTGGACGAAAGGATCGTGGTGTCGGAAATAGGCGAGCAATGATCGCCGAACACGGACCCGGCCATGACGGACGAGAGGGCGATGATCGAAAGATGCGGGGCAACGATGTCGCAGATGTTGATCGTGATCGGGATGAGAATGCCGAACGTTCCCCATGCGGTACCGGTCGCGAAGGAAAGGGCGGCGGCCACGGCAAACATAATCGCCGGAATGAGCGCGACAGGGAGGGAAGCGGCCTCAACCACGCCCGCCACATAGCGTCCGGTTTCCAAAAGGTCGCGGCACACGCCGGAAATCGTCCACGCGAGGGTAAGAATCACGATCGCGCCGACCATAGACTTGATGCCCTGGTTCACGCTTTCAAAAAAGTCCTTGAAACTGATGAGTTTGCGGGGAACAAACTGGAGAAACGCGACAAAGAGCGCCCCAAACGCGCCGAGTGCCAGCGCGTATCCCGCCGCCGTGTCGCCAAACGCCGCAAACAGCGTTTTCCTGCCGCCGTCCTCAAGCGGTTCCCAGTAGCCGCCGTACCACAGCATCGCAAGCACGGAAAAAAGAACCAGAAACACCACCGGGATGATGAGGTCGAAGACCCTGCCTGAGTCCGCTGTTTTGAGATCGGCGGCAGCATCCTGTCCCTCCGGTTTGTGTAGCGAGTCCGCGACGCCGCTTTGCTCAACACGGAGTTGGGCCCGCCGCATCGGGCCGAAGTCGCCTTTTACCCGGGCGCCGAGATAGACGACCATGAGAAGGGTGAGGATCGCGTAGAGGTTCATGGGGATCGCGCTGACAAAGGCTTGCATACCGGTGATGCCGGTCTCGGTGGGATAGTAGGAGATGACGGAAGCCGCCCACGAAGAAATCGGCGCGATGATGCAGACCGGGGCCGCCGTCGCGTCGATGAAGTAGGCGAGTTTTTCGCGGGAAATCCCGTGCCGGTCGGTTACGGGACGCATGACGGTACCCACCGTAAGGCAGTTAAAGTAGTCGTCAATAAAAATCAGGAGGCCCAGCAACGCGGTAACGAGGCTCGCGCTCCGCTGGGTTTTGATCTTGCGGGAAGCCCACGCGCCGTAGGCTTTCGACCCGCCCGCCCGCGTGATGAGAGCGACCAGCGCGCCCAGCAGGGCGAGAAAAAGGATCATCGCGGCGTTATCCCCGTCGGCGACTTTGGCGATGGTCAGGTCAACGGTCGTGGTAAAAATACCCACGATCCCCCCGCCAATCGTGAAACTGTAGATCGCCGCGCCCGACAGTATGCCGAGCACGAGCGAAAAAATAACCTCTTTGGTAACCAGTGCCAGCGCGATAGCGATAAACGGCGGCAGAACCGACAAAATGCCAACAGATACACTTTCCATAATCACTCCTTTTGCAAACGGCCTTCCCGAACACACAGGGTCTTTGAACAGCCGCGAATATTTGCAAGAAGCATACCATAAAAAGAGATAAAAAGTCAATAACGTTGTCCCGCGATGTCAAGGCGCAATGTCATCGCCTTTTTTAATCCAAGAACATTGAGCCTGTTCCAAAACTATGCGCGGTTAGCACACAGTCAATTCGTTTTGGAACAGCCTCTTTGTTTTTTTTACGGCGGGGAACGCGGCGGATGTATTTTGGATGAACATTTTTCTTCCAAGATATGCCAATGTCAACAACTTAAGAATTTTGTCCGCGGATTGACGCGGATTTTCACGGATTATACCCCACTCGATCCGTGTTAATCCGCGCCGCCATCAGGCGCAATCCGCAGACCTTTCTTTTCTTTTTGCTTAAGTTGTTGACAGTGCAAGATATGCGGATGCCGGGATTCTGGAACGGGTAGAAAAGTATTTTGTTCGGGACGAACGGGATAAATCCCCGTGGTCTAAAGCGATGGTTGATATTGATACCTGAGCCTGTTCCAAAACTCGGTTAGTTTTGACAGGCTCATGTAGTTTCTCGGGCTAAAGCCTAGTTAAAGCATGGCTTTAGCCTTACGAAACTACGTTTTTAAAGGTTGCTGTTCCAAAACTTGAGGTTTTGGAACAGCCTCACCTATAACAAGGCCATTTTTGACCCATACGCGAATAAGTCCCGTGATCAAACCTCAGATTGCCCTGATTTTTTAGTTTCGCCATCGGGATACTGTTGCACCTCGTCATGCACGTACTCAAGTTTGACCCCTGCGGCGGCAAACATCTCTTCGGAATCTTCGGCGTCGTGATAACGGCGTTGGGCAACCACGCGGACAATGCCGCAA
Source organism: Spirochaetaceae bacterium (assembly GCA_031269165.1). GTDB lineage: Bacteria > Spirochaetota > Spirochaetia > Treponematales > Breznakiellaceae > JAIRNN01. The sequence goes on along the minus strand of JAISZQ010000164.1, from coordinate 3,689 downwards.
TTGATGATCAGCATCGCGCAGGTACGGCAGGGTGTCATCCGGCAATAGATCGTTGCCCCGTCGATGGCGATGCCCCGTTTTGCCGCCTGACAAATCGCGTTCTGCTCCGCGTGTACCGTGCGAACACAGTGTGTCGTTATCGTGCCGTTTTCGTGTACCATCTGCTTGAGCCGATGCCCCACCTCGTCGCAATGCGGCAACCCCTGCGGACTCCCCACATAGCCGGTAACAAGAATGTTGTGGTCTTTTGCGATAACCGCGCCGCTCCGTCCCCGGTCGCACGTAGCGCGTTTGGAGATCGCCTCGCAAACTTCCATAAAATATTCGTCCCACGAGGGCCGCTTGTAGTCACTCATGGGGAATAGTATAACACACACTCTCTTTACATTACTATATTTGCCCCAAAACAAGCAGGGCAACGTTATGTGAGCCTGTTCCAAAACACATTGACGGTGCGCTCACACGCGCGGTTTTGGAACAGCCTCCCTGTTTTTCTTTCCCGTTTTCCGGTTACCACATCTTGGGATCAGACGCCGGTTTTGTTATTTTTATATCTTCGCCTGACGGCTCTATCACAAAAAAGCCCTTTGACAAGGCGTATCTTTTCGCCGACTCGCCGGTAATTGCGGCGGCTATCGCTCCCAAAAATTGCCGCTTGTCGTCGTGCTGATCGGCGTATGCGCGTACCTTTTCCATGCGTATAAGGTGATCGTCAATATCTTTTTCCCGCAACGTTGTTTTTACTTCTACCACCATCGCCTGCGCCCCATTTTCCAGAAGGCCGTCAATTTCCGCATAAATATTGCCTTCTCCGGCCCATTTTACCGTGGTTATGCGGTCAAAGGTAAAGCCGAATTGCTTAAACTTGCGGGGCAGATCAGTAGTCATAACACGTTCAACCAAGGAACCCAACGTGTTGTTGATTCCGCCAATATTCTGCTGAGTCTCTTTTATGGCCTGCTGGGTCTCTTTTATGGACTTCTGGGTCTCGTCATGGAATCTTTGGAGACTTTTCTCTGTCTCCCGTCTGGCTTCCAATGCCTCCTCCCGGAGTTTTTGGCCGTTTTCCTTGCCTTCCCGCATGGCCTTCTGGGTCTCCCTTATGGCCTCCCATGCCTCGTCCCGGAGTTTTTGGCTGTTTTCCTTACCTTCCCGCATGGCCTTCTGGGTCTCCCTTATGGCTTCCCATGCCTCGTCCTGGGATTTTTGAACATGTTTCTGAAACTTCTCAAGGCGTTCAAACCCCGCCCACACATCGTCTATGGTTACCTTTCTTACCGTTTTTTTGGCTGGTTTTGCGGCCTTCTTTGTCATTGTTTTGGTTACGGACATTGTTTCCTCCAACTGCTTCTCAATATAACGAAAATCGTGCGGCGTGGCAAGGGGGTATCGCGCTTTGCGCGAATGGATAATGGAAAATTGAAAAGGGATAATGTTGTGTTTTGGACGCGACACGTTCCCTTTCTAATCATTTTCCATTATCCATTTCCCCTTTTCAATTCCCAAAAGGGGGCCCACGGCAGGTGGTTAGCGACGCAACGCTTCCACCGGCTCGATGAACGCGCTTTTCAGCGAAGGAATGAGCGTGCAGATGCCCGCCACGATCACCCCGAAAAAGAAGCCCTGCACGATCATCGGCGGGGAGAAGGTCATGAATATCGTGCCGGTCATCGGCATCTCCTTGAAACCGCCGCCGGTCATCACGTTGAAGTCGACCGGGAAGAACGACAGGATGAACGTGGAAAGACCGCCCACGAAACAGCCCGCGAGGGAACCCAGCGCCGCCAAAAACAGCGCCTCGTAGAAGAACACCGACACGATCTCGCGCCGCGTCATCCCCAGGCTCCCCATCATGCCGATCTCCTTTATCCGCTCGTGAATGATCATCAGCACCGTGTTGATGATAAGAAAGCTCGCCACCACCACAAACACGAGGTAGATCAGCGTGTAAAGCGGCAGAAACGACCGCATCACCGCGACAAAGTAGTTGTCCTCCCACCGCTCGATAACGTTGTCCTCCCCAAACATCCCCGCCATCGCCGCCGCGACAACACCTGAGTCTTGGGGCCGTTCGGCAAAGACCGCCACCTGCTGTACCGCATCGCCCAGCACGAGAAGCCGTTGCAGACGGTCAATCGACACGAGAATCACATCCTCGTCGTAGCGAAGATAGTCAAACGTGAAGATGCCCGTCACCTGCGGGTTCCACATCTTGTCCGAAAACTGCGCCGAAACCGTCTTGAGCGGAATGCGGTCGCCGATTTGCAACCCCGTCTTCTGCGCCATCGCCGCGCCGATGATACATTCGTTGGCCCCCGGTTCGGGATAACGCCCCGCGATAAGCCCGTCCGACTTCTTCGTGAGGTTAAAATCATGCGCCTTCTTCTCATCCTCGATAGAAATCCCCCAGAGCAAAGCGTGCTTCTTCGTGCTGTCCTGCAACGTGGCAAAAACCATGATCCGGGGCAGCACCGCCTTCACGTGCGGAATCGCCTTCACCGCCGCCTCGATTTCCGCAAACGCCATCCCGTCCGCAACCGGATAGTAGGCCGGATAGTACTCCTTTTCCGCCACATAGTCCTTCGAGGTCATCATCACGTGGCCCGTGTCGAACACCTGCACCACCTTCTCGATCCCCGCCGTCATCCCGTCAATCATCGACTGCATAAAAATCGAAAAAAACACCGCGATGCCCACCGCCACGATACACAGCACCGTCCGCCGCGCATTCCGCCTGATGTTCCGATACGCAATCCTCACCAGCATACTCATACTAACTCCTCTTATATCAAATTCAAACAGATAGCAAATTCAAACAGATGGAAGGGGGAAGTCTCCCCCTCGCTCCAGACGTGCTCCGGGACTACGCCCTCCGCAATTCTTCCGCTACCCCCTCTGCGGGGGTGGGCCCCCGCAACGCCCCCCTTTGCCCTATTGTTCTAGTCATATAGGACAATGTTACGACAACCCGAACGTTTTGTCAAGAGGCGGATGGATTTTTGGGTAACGTCATTTACTTTCAACCGCCAAAAATGGCGGAAGCAACCCCGGCGGGGAAGGCTCTCCCGCTGGATTGCTTCGCTTCGCTCGCAATGACGGATGGCCCGCAATGACGAGGCAGAACCGTCATTGCGAACCTGCGGCAATTTGCCGTTGGTGAAGCAATCCAGACGGGGAAGGCGCTCCTGCCGGCTTGCTTCGCTTCGTTCGCAATGACGGGGGGCCCGCAATGACAAGGCAGAACCGTCATTGCGAACCCGCGGCAATTTGCCGTTGGTGAAGCAATCCATGCGGGGAAGGCCCTCTCGCTGGTTTGCTTCGCTCCGCTCGCAATGACGGGCGGCCCGCAATGACGGGAGGATCGCAGTGACGAGGCAGAACGGTCATTGCGAACCTGCGGCAATTTGCCGTTGGTGAAGCAATCCAGACGGAGAAGGCCCTCTCGCTGGTTTGCTTCGCTCCGCTCGCAATGACGGGGTGGCTCGCAATGACGGGGTGGCTCGCAATGACGGGTGGCTCGCGGTGACGGGTGGCTCGCGGTGACGGGTGGCTCGCGGTGACGGGGCAGAACCGTCATTGCGAACCCGAAGGGTGAAGCAATCCAGACGGAGAAGGCCCTCTCGCTGGTTTGCTTCGCTCCGCTCGCAATGACGGGGTGGCTCGCAATGACGGGGTGGCTCGCAATGACG
>JAISZQ010000163.1 GCA_031269165.1 Spirochaetaceae bacterium | reverse complement strand
CATTGTTACGAAAATGCAAAAGCTGAACGGCTGAACGGAATATTGAAACAGGAGTATTCCCTTGGCTGCTCGTTTCGGAGCAAGAAACAGGCACTCGCGGCGGTTGATGAGGCGGTGTTCCTTTACAACACCAGGCGGCCTCATCTGGCCCTTAACTATGAAACGCCTGAAAAATGCACCGGAGAATTGCATGAAATATGTCAACCTATTTCAGGACTTGACACATTTTCCATTATCCATTTATCATTTTCCATTCCCCGAAGGGGAAAGCTACTCTGCCGTGAAAACCAGCGCGCTTATCTCCCGCGCAAGGCGGGCAAGGCCGTTGCGGGAAATATCGACCAGGGTGAACGTGTCGCGGACGATGCTCGTGCCGGTCGCGGTCTCGGAGAGGTCCACTGCCGCGTTCGTTCCGTTCACCGAGACCGAAAGGGTGAAGGCGGCCTCGTCATGCATGGTAAAGCCGGATTTCTTTAACAGGGCGGTAAGCGCGGCCTCGGCGCGGGTTGCCCTGCGCGGGTCGAGGCCGGCGAAATGACCGTCCAGCGAGACGGGGAGGGGGATGCCGTTTTGCAATAACGCGCCCCGGTTGGTAAGGTAGAGCGAGCGGGCCGCCTCACGCGCCATGCGGTGGTCGCCCGCCGCACGGTAAAGGCGGAAGAGGTTCTCGTAGCCGTGCGCGATTTCGGCCTTTTCCCAGGCCGGGTCGAGCGTACGGAGCGCCTCGCGCACCAACGCGGCATCGTTTGTCAGATCGCCCTGGGCCCGCATATAGGACGGGGCGCTTTCGGGGATAAGGGCGGTCTCGATCCCCTGCAAGGCGGTCACGTAGGAGCGGGCGCGGCGCGGATACTTATCAAAGCAATCCACATACTGGGCAAGCACCTCCATGTTTTCGGGGAGCAGCGGGAACAGGCCGCGGTGCGCCACGTTAAAGCCCTCGGCAAAGCGCAACGTGTATTTCTCGTAGAGGTGCCGGTTCGTCTTCCAATTGACATAATGCTTGACCGTGGCGGCGAGGTTGGCGGTGTTTTCCATGATGCCGGTGGACACGGTGTTTTTGCTCCGGTAGTAGAGGCCCCGGCTCGTGTTGGCAAGAATCTCGTAGATGTCGCGCTTATACTGATCCTCGTTGATCCCGAAGTTCAGCATCCAGGACAGGTTTTTGGTCTCCAACGCCTCCCGCGCCAGCACAAGCGCCTCGTCCAGTTTCCCCTGCGTCTGGCGGAGTTGGGCAAGGCTTATCTTCGAGAGGGTCGTCGGGTCGGTTTCACGCGCGGTCTCGTAGTCGTTGGACGCGGAGGCAAAATCATAGCGGTTCAAATGCATCTCCCCTCGCGCAAGATAGCCGGAATACCGATCCTCCCAGAGCAGAGACTCCTCCGTTTCGGCCAACGCCCGCTCGTGGCGGTAGAACCGGCTTTCCAGAATCGAGTAGTTGTAATGGGCCAAAGACGCCGAGGAGGGTCGTCCCGTCGATTCGGTAAGGGCGATTATCTGCTTGTAGAGATCGGCCGACTCGTCGTAGCGGTACTGGTCGGAATAGATGATGGCCAGCGTCGTAAGAAAGGGAAGTGCGCCGCCGAACGTGTCGATCGCGTCTTCCAACAGCGCGGCCCCGTCGTTCAGCCGGTGCAGTTTGAAGTAGAGCCAGCCCAGACTGGCAATCGCGTCCGTGTCGTCGGGGACGAGGGCGAGGATACGTTCGTAGTAACGCGCGCTTTCCGCGTATAAGTTGAGGGGCCCGGCGGTCTCCGCAAGCGCATAAAGCACCCGATCATCATCGGGGGCGGTTTTTGTTTCGGCGGCCCGGTATTCGTCAAAGGCGAGGCGGTAAAGTCCCTGGTTAAAGTAGAGTGTCCCCAGATAATACGGAAACCGGTCATCATCGGGGAAAAGGGTCTTGCCCCGCGTGTACCGTTCCACCGCCCGTTCCCAGTTTTCGCGCGCTTCCGCCTCGCCCGCCTCCGCCAAAAGCGTTTCCGCCGTTATTGCTGTCGGCCCTGCCGCCGCATCCTCCGGGTCGTTTTGAGGATTGCCGGAAACGGCGGTCCACCCCAGCACCACAAGAAGCAGCAAGAAACGGAGATGGGCCGGTTTTGGCCGTCGCTTCCGCTTCAGCGTCTTATAGTCTTCAAGAAAAGCGCGAAACGCCGCATGGAACGCCTTCTCGTCATCCTCCGTCCATTCCCGCGCAAACCGCGCCCGCTCCACCATCCAATAAACCCCCCTTAGGGGGCTTTCCTTGGGCGTATCGTGTTGGGAGTGGGCCTCGGTAGCTCCCTTCGGGGCCCCTAAGGGGCTTTCCTTGGCCCCGAGGGGGCCTCCCTTGGGCGTATCGTGAGGAGAACGGGCCTCGGTGTCCCCCTTCGGGGGAGTGAACGCGCTCTCGTCCCCGAAGGGGACGCCGGCGCGCTTACTCATCACGCCGCCCCCCACTTCGCCTCCACGGCAGGTGGCGAAGTGCGCTTCGGTTTCTCCGGCCTTCTTTTTATACCCCTTGAACGAGAGGAGGCGCACGGCAAAACGATAGCGGTAGATGGCCTTCTTCCGCTTGTCTTTCGTCAACAACGAACGGATATACAGCCCGGCCGCATAGTAGGCCAGCGCAAGGAAAAGAACCGCGCCCAGCAACACGAAACGGTTCTCGGCAACGAAACGCGCCGCTTCCTGCGTCCACTTTGCCACGGGGGATGCCGCGTCCTCCTCGGCCGCCCCCTCTTTGGGAACGCGCTCCGTCTCCAGTATCTCTTTTATCAAGGATTCAAACTCAGGCGGGAGGCCGTCGCCGAACGTGAAATGCTCCCCTTCGGCAAGTTGTTCCGTGGTCGGGTCAAACTCGATCCAGCCGTATTCCGGGAAAAAGACCTCGACCCAGGCATGGGCCATGTTTGCCCGTACCGGATAGAAGCCGAGTCGTTCCTCGTTGGGGTTGATGAAGAACCCGACGGCGATCCGTGCGGGAATGCCCAGGGATCGGAGAAGCGTGGCGTAGGCGAACGCGAAATACGAACAGTAGCCCTTCTTGTTGCCAAATAAAAATTGTCCAAGCTGGTCGCCGTCAACGGCCGCCCCCGGCTTCACGCTGTAGCGGTAATCCCCGTATTTCAGATAAAGGTAGAGCGTCTGGGCCTTCTCCCAATAGTTTGAAAGTCCCGCCGTCAACGCCTCGGCAAGTGCCTTCACGCGGGTATCACCCTCCCACGCGGTGTAGTAGGCAACGTCTATCGCGGAGAACCCTCCCGTGTCCGCCTGCATCAGTTCAAAGGGCAGCGCGTCGCTCGAGTCGCTCACGACGGCGTACGATGTCTTGTACGACGCGTTGTCGTTGGGGTAATACGGCGTTACCCGCACGGGCTCGGCGAGGGCGATAAACGCGGCGGGGTCGATGTTCACAAGAAAGTACTCGGAGGCGATCTCCACGCCGGATGCCCGCTTGTCTTTTTGAAAGGAGACGCTCCGGTCGGGCAGTTTGTTGGGATGCGCCGCCTCGTCCACCACGGGATTCCGCGTCCAGCCGTTCTTGCGGTCGTAGGCGGAAAGTACAAACCGCCGCAAAAGATACCGCCCGTCGAGACCGCTCGAGCCGCTCGAACTGTAATCGCCGTTATTCCCGTCGTCATCAGTATCGTTATCATATTGAGCCCCCTTGCGCATGATGAACACGAGGCTGTCGTCCATTGAGATTTCGTTTTCGAGGTGGAGGAAGGGCGCGAAGTCAAAACTGAAGAGTTCGGGTTCCAAGAGTCCGCCGCCCTTGCCGATCGCGCCCTCTTCGGCAGGTTTCAGCGCGAGCAGCCCGCCCAGTATAATAAGGAAGAATGCGAACAACGCCGCTTGGACTTTTTCGCCGTTCTGGACGACATACTGTTTCTTGGGCGCAAGGATAAGCGCGAGGGCTTGCAAGAAAACGATTGTCCCGATCAGGATAATAAGCGTGAGCGGTTTCGCGTAAAGGGCAATCGTGCCGGACCTGCCGATCGAAAAGACTCCGATGAAAAGAATGTCGCTTGCGGCGATGACGGCGGGCAGGGAACGGGGAAATCGGGTGGCACAGTAGACTGCGGCCATCGTCCCGTAAAAAGGAAACAGAAAGACAAACAGGTTCCGGTCGAAATGCAGGAGCAGCGAATCGAGGCGGATCATCGTGCCGGTTACAAGGCTTCCGTCTATGAAAACACGCGGCAGCATGACCAGAAGACGCGCGGCAAACGGGCTGAGCGCAGCGGTCACGAGGAAGGGAATCACCCTGACGGGAAGACGCGCCATGCACCACGCCGCGATGAACGCGATAAGCAGCGCGCTTGAAAACACTTTGCTGTCGGACAGTTCCGCCGCGAAGAGGTGTATCTGCGCGAGTATCAAGAAAAGCGAGAGGAAAAAGAGCAGCACGGACGGCGCGGGGAATCCGGCTGTCTTGCGCCGGATCAAAACGCCGCCTGAATTCGTCGGTTCACGCATCGCGCACCACGATTACGGCGTTTTTCTTGCCGGACGGACACGCATCGGTCATAAACGGCGTTGCCGAAACCCCGGTCGGGGGCGACACATCCTGAGAACCCCGCGCCGCCTTCTCGTCGGTTGCCGCGAAGGGTAGCGCGAAGAGCGCGTAGAGCGCACGCTTGTCCATGTCATGTGTCCAGCGGCGGCCCGCTTCCCCGCCTCCCCGGTAATGCACCGTCACGGAAGACGCGGAACGGGCGGCGGCAACGGTGAGTTCCAGTGCCCGGCGGCAGAGGTCGTCGGCGGTTTCCCGCTTGTCCTTTTTGTCGGTGAGGGTGTCGATGATCACGGTGATTTCCGGCAGGGGCTCGCCCCGCTTTTCCCCCTCGCGGACAAAGAGTTCCTCGGAATGGCCGTAGAGTTTCCAGTTGATCCGGCGCGGGTCGTCCCCGGGAACATACGGGCGTTGCTCGGTCAAGTCGTCGTTGGGAACGAGGGCGGTTTGGACTGTTTGCCCGCTGCCGTCCGCGCAGGGTATTGCGGTGGGCCGTTCCCGCTTGATGGCCGGATAGACGCAGAGCCGTTCGCCGTCACGGGCCGCGATCTTTACCGTTGTCTTGAAGAACCCGAAAACGTCCCCAATGAAAAGATAGTCGTGCTTCCCAAAATACGCGCCGCGTTTTTCCCCGACAATCGCCGCGCTCGTCCCCGTAAAAAAGTCCTTGGGGAACACTTTTTCTTGTATTCTGCCGTCACGCGTTTCCAGCCTGATAAGGTACCGCACGAGAATGGCGGGCGGCGTCCAAAACCGCGCCCCCTTCCCGGCAAACAACACGGCGGCCTTCTCCCCAACGGCGATGACGGAAGGCGCAAACTCCACCCCCGTTCCCGTTTTGAAGGCCGCCCATTTCCGGCAAACTGCCGCCGTTATAAGACACGCGCCGAGGCAATAGCCAAGCAACGCGAGCAAGAGCGGCCCAAAGACGAGGAGCGCGGTTTCCTTGAACAAAGCCCCCGCCGCAAGCGAAGCGGCAGCGGCCAGCAGAAACACGATACCTGCGCGATTCGAGACATTCTTCACGATGAACAGGGTAAACATTTACGCCCGTTTTGCATATATGTGCGCGCTTCGCGGCCCCTCAGGGGCTTCCCTTGGGCTTGTCGGGAGGAGAATGGGCTACGGCATCCCCCTTCGGGGGAGAGTACGCCTTCGCCCGCCGCAGGTAACAAAAGGGGCCATCTCCGCGCGAGGATGGCCCTTGTTGGTTATCGGGTAAGCCTCTGATAGAAAACGTGCCCCGGAGCGTCCCGGGGCGTTGTAAACAACGGGCGGAATCACCGCCCGCGTTCCCCCGGTTTACTGAGTCGTGACGGTCAGCGAGATGGTGCTGTTGGGCCAGCCCTCGTAATCAAAGGTCCCCGCGCTGGTCCAGCCCCCGCCCCGGAAGCCGTTGCCCCATTTGACTTCGATATTGCTCTCGTTAAAGGTTCCGGTTTTGCCGATCCATGCCCCCCCCCCCTCCTCCTCCAATCAGGAACCTTGACGGTAACGGTTTTGCTGAGGACGTCCCGGAACATCGAAATCCCCAGCGTGGGAACCGTGCTACCCAGGGTCACGGTGAGGGCCGTGGTGCCGGTGTTGGCGAAGGCGGAAGTGCCGATCATTGTCGCCGCCGGGAGGTTCACCGTTGCCAAGGCGGCGCAACCGTAGAAGGCATTCTCGCCGATGGTCGTTACCGTGCCCACTGTTACCGTGCTGGCGGCACCGGGGCACGCAATCAAGGTAGTGCCGGCTTTATTCAGCAATATACCGGATTCGCTCTTATAGGTGGGATTGTCCCCAGCGACCGTTATGGCGGTCAAACTGGAGCAACCCACAAAGGGGTTGCCGTTGATTGTTGTCAACGTGGCCGGGAGGCTCACCCCTGTCAACAACTTAAGAATTTTGGTCCGCGAATGGCGCGAATAAATACGAATAATACATACCCAGCAGTGCGTATTCGCGTACATTCGCGGACAAAAAAACTAAAAATCTGTGTAA
>JAISZQ010000139.1 GCA_031269165.1 Spirochaetaceae bacterium | reverse complement strand
TGCTTGAACGAGCGGTCGAATATGTCCCCGGCCCGCTTGCCCCCCGGTTTCTTCCCTGTTGCTTTTTTGTCTTTCGCGCCGCTCTTTGATTTTGCCATGACGCCAGTATAACACGGAATCGTCCCGTTTGCATATTGTTTTCTTGAATAAGTTTAACCGGGGAACCCACAACGCTTTAGCGCGGCCTGTCAAAACCCGCCCGTGTTTTGGAACAGGCTCTCTGCTCAATCGGTGATGCCGCACGGCACAATCGGTGGACAAGAATCCTGCATTTGTTGACGGCGGAAGGCATTCCCTGGCTGGATTGCTCACGTCGCTCATGGCAAACCGCAGACTTGCCCCTCCTCACAATGACGACATGCTCCATTTTCAATTCCCCGAAGGGACTACGCGGCCTCCGTTCTCTGGTGTTTCGCCGATTTTTCTCCAGCCTTCTCCGCTTGGATGTTCATGATCAGCATCTGGAGGCGGTTTTCGATGTTGGCAAAACTCGTGTCGGGGTCATAATCGAGGGGCAGGATGTGGATGTCCGGGCGTTCTTCCTTGACCTTCTTGATGATGCCGCGGCCGCAGACGTGGTTCGGGAGGCATCCGAAGGGCTGGAGCATGACGAAGGACTTCACGCCCTTTTGCGCGCGCAGAAGAATATCGGCGGCCATGAGGAAGCCCTCGCCCGACTGCATCGAGTGGTGGATAATATGGTCGGTAAGTTTTGCCATGTCCTTCATGCGCGTACTCGGCTCAAAGAGCGGGTGCTTTTTGGCGGCGCGTTCCATGAGCGAGACGGTCTTGTTCACATACTGGTCGCCCAGAATCGCGTAAAGGGTATCGTACGCTGAATGGCGCACATGGAAATCCTTGATCTCCGAAACGGTGTGGAAAAGCATCAGGTTATGGTAAATATCGACCATCTTGGGCAGTTCAACCTCCATGCCGTTTTCTTCGAGGTAGCGTTCGATCTCGTAATTCGAGCCGGTGTGGAAGGTCAAAAGATATTCGCCCGTGATAAACACGACGGGTTTTGGCTTTGAACGGTCATACTCGATGCCGCAGAACGCGGAAATGGCCTTTCTATACGCAAGATACGCCCGTTGCATCCCGCCCTTCATCATCGCGTCGGCGATTGAATCAATCGATTCTTCAAAAAGCCGGTCGGTTTCGCCCTTTTGCGCTTCGTAGGGCCTGATTTTGTGGCGCAGTTCTTCGAGAATGTCGGACATCACGAGACACCAGAGCCCCCGCGCGTAGGTGAGCTTGTTAAACTTGAAACCGGGATGCAGTTTTTTCGGGTCGGCATAGTCGGTGGAAAAAACCGGCACTTCGGGGAAACCCGCATCGTCGAGGGCCTTGCGTGTGAGCATCATGTAGTTGACGAGGCGGCAGTCGCACATCGTCTTCCCCGTCCCGACAACGACATCTCGCGGATCGTACGCGCCGCTTTTTAACGCCAGCAGTGCCTCGCCGATCACCATCTGAGCGGGGAAGCACGAGTCGTTATGCACGTATTTCTTGCCAAGTGCCATCGCCTCTTTCCCGCCGATGGGAAGCGCCACGGCCTTGACCCCCTGTTGCCGTATCACCGCCGACATGATTTTGCAAAACGCCCGGCTCACGTTCGGTACAAGTAAGGTTTTGACCCGACGCTGGTCTTTCGTCCACTTGGTCGTGTAGGGCTCGCCCAGTTCCCGCACGACGTTTTTCCCGGCGAGGCCGCGCCGACGCTTTTCCACCGTCTCGATAAAGGAACGGACGCGGATACGCAGAGGGCCCGCCACATCGCTTTCGTCGAGTTTCAGGATAAGCGGGGCCTTTCCCGCTATTTCATGCATGATTCGCGTTACCTCGTCGGTAAAGAGCGCGTCGTGGCCGCAGCCGAAATTGTAGATTTCCACATATTCCAGCGCGGGATGCTGCGCCGCGAGGATCGCGCCGGAGAGGAGCCTCGCATGGTTGTTGTTGATGATGTCGATCATCGTCTTGGAAAGGTCGACCTCGCGGATGCCGGGGAGCGCGTCCAACGGGATGACCGGAATGCCCACGTTGGTAAAGTACTTGGCGATCTCGTGGTTCACCAGCTCGTCAAACTGGTAATGCCGCCCCGCGATCACCACCGCGAATTTCCCGGCCCGCTCGGTTTCCGCGATGACGTGGCTCGCCCGCTCGGTTATATCGTCCCTGAACTTTTCAAACGCTTCGTCGGCAAAGACTATCGCCTGTCTCGTATCGGCCGGGTCGATGCCAAAGGTCTCCCGCATATAGGCGCACAACTGGTAGTTCCGGTCTTGGTTCTTAAACCAGTGGAACACCGGCGTGTCAAACTGAATCTGCCAGCTCCGCTCGGGGTCGTCAGAATACTTGTTGACAATCGGATAGCCCTTCAGCACCGGGCAGGTGTACACCGAATTTTTGTCGCCGTTATCCGATGGAATGTGGTGCAACTGGGGAAAGAATATCCGGTCGACTTTCAACGCGGCAAGGTCATGGATATGGCCGTGTGTCAGCTTCGCCGGGAAACACACCGTATCGGAGGCCACCGATTGCAGGGCCCGCTCGTACAGTTTCCGCGTCGATTTTCGTGATACCACCACGTCAAAGCCCAGCGCCTTGAAAAAGGTCGTGAAGAAGGGCATCGTCCGCCAAAAGTCCAGCACGCGGGGAATCCCGATCGTGACGTTTCGCTTTTCACACACCTGCTCGTAGGGATAATCGCCAAACAACAGCGTTTCCCGCTCTTTCAACAAATCGGGCGTCGCCGTCATCGCGCCTGAGATCCGCTTCACTTTCTCGCGGGTCGCCGCATCGTCCAGACTGCCGATAACCTCGCCGCGCTCGCAACGGTTGCCCGTAACCCAGGTCTCGCGGAAGTCTGTCCCGCCGCCATAGGTGAAGGTGAGCAACGTCCGGTTACAGTTATTCGCGCAAAACCCACAGCGCACGTTGGACTCCTGCGTGTAGTCAAACCCGGCGACCCGGTCGAGGCCCACAAAGCGCGTTCCCCCCGTCGGGCCATGCGGCGAGGTGTAGCCGTGTTCGGCAATATGCTTCTTTGTAAGCAGCGCAATGCCGATGGCCCCCATCTCGCCGGGATACGGGGAGCGGATGACTTCCTTGTCCAGATACTGTTCGATGGCGCGAAGCACCGCGTCGTTCTTGAAGGTCCCGCCCTGCACGACAATGTTATTCCCCAGCCCGGACAAATTCGACAGCCGCACGACTTTGGTAAACACGTTCTCGACAATCGACCGGCACAGCCCCGCGCAAATGTCGTTTGCCGTCCTCCCGTTCCGCTGTTCGGTGATAATCGCGCTGTTCATAAACACGGTACAGCGGCTGCCCAGTTCGGCGGGATTCTTCGAGTTAAACGCGGCCGCCGCGATCTCCTTCACCGGAATGCCGAGGTTGGCCGCAAAGTTTTCAAGGAACGACCCGCAGCCCGCCGAGCACGCCTCGTTCACCGTGATGTTCGTCACAATCCCGTTGCTGATATTGATCGCCTTCATGTCTTGGCCGCCGATGTCAAGGATAAAACTCGCGTCCTTCACATACTTGGCCACCGCCTCCGCATGGGCGACCGTCTCAACCGTGTGATAGTCCGCGCCAAACGCCTTGTCAAACAGAAGCTCGCCGTAGCCCGTTGTTCCCAGCCCGATGATTTCAAGCACCGCCCCGGCTTCGTCATATTTTTGCTTGAGATCGAGCAACGCCTTCTTCACCACCCGAAGCGGCTCGCCCTGATTCGCCGAATAAAAACCGTCAAGCAGGTTTTCCGCCTCGTCCATCAGTACAAATTTGGTGGTGGTCGACCCCGCGTCGATACCGAGGTAGGCGCGGACGGTCTCTCCCTTCTTCGGCGCATAACCCGGCGGCGGCGGCAGACGGTGCTTTTCCTCGTAGTCGTGCCGTTCTTTGTCGGACGAAAAAAATAACGCCCCGGACGCGCCCTGCCCGTTCATCTTATGGTAATCGGCAAGCACGTTGAGGGCGGGACGCAACTTGAAAGGCCGCTTTCGTTCCGCAAAAAGCTCGTCGATAGCAAGCGCCGCGCCGTGCGCGATCAGAATCTCAGGCTGGGCGGGCCGTATGATGTCCTCGTCCCGCAGTTCAAGCCGTTCCTTGAACACCCGCACCAGCGTCGGGTTAAACGTGAGCGGCCCGCCTTCGAAGATAACCGGCGGCTTAATGGCCAGCCCTTGGGCAAGCCCGCCGATCGTCTGCTTGGCAATCGCGTGGAAAGCGGAAAGCGCGATGTCCTCAGGCAGGGCACCCTGGTTGAGCAGGGGCTGAATGTCCGTCTTGGCAAATACCCCGCATCGGCCCGAAATGTCATGCACCGACCCGCCCTGCGCGGCAAACGACTCAAATTGCTCGGTCGGGATGCGGAGCAGCGTCGCCACCTCGTCAATAAACGCCCCGGTGCCGCCCGCGCAACTCCCGTTCATCCGCATATCGGACGCGGCAAGTTTCCCTGTCCGTTCGTCTTTATGGAAGAAAACGATCTTCGCGTCCTGCCCGCCCAGTTCAATCGCGACCCGCGACTCCGGGTGAAACGTCCGCACGGCGACCGCGTTCGCCACGACTTCCTGCACAAAATGCGCGCCAATCGCCTCGGCAACCGGCGCCCCGCCCGACCCGCACACCGCCGCATAGAAGTCCGCATCGGGATATTTCTCAAAGATTTCCTGTAACAAGATGTAAGCAATACCGGCCTGATTCGCGTTATGCCGCCGGTAGCCGGAGAACAGAAGCCTTTTCGTCTCCGGCTCCATTACGACAGCTTTAACCGTTGTTGAGCCAATATCAAGACCAAGATGTAGTGTCATACGACTACTATCCCGAAAAAAGGGGCGGGTGTCAAGCCCCGCCGCCTGCCCCCCTGCGGGAAAGGGAATAGGGATTGGGGATAGGCGCGGATTTAAGGGATAAGAGGCGCGGGCGTCATTGCGAGACGCGATGCGGCGAAGCAACCCAGCCGGGAAACGCCTTCGCCCTGGATTGCTTCGCTCCGCTTGCAATGACGGGGCCCACTCGGCAATGACGCGGTTCGCTCGGCAATGTGCCGCCCGCCCACAATGACGGGGAGCGTTGTCATTGCGAGACGCAAGGCGGCGAAGCAATCCAGACGGGGAACGCCTTCGCCCTGGATTGCTTCGCTCCGCTCGCAATGACGGGGCCCACTCGGCAATGACGCGGCTCGCTCGGCAATGTGCCGCCCGCTCGCAGTGACGGGGAGCGTTGTCATTGCGAGACGCAAGGCGGCGAAGCAATCCAGCCGACGAATGCCTTCACCCTGGATTGCTTCGCTTCGCTCGCAATGACGCGGTTCGCTCGGCAATGACAAGGGGTGACGGGTGCAATGACAGGTATCGTCATTGCGAGGAGCGAAGCGACGAAGCAATCCAGTCGAGGGGCGTTCTCCCTGGATTGCCGCGCTACGCTCGCAATGACGGGTGGGTAACGGATGCAATGACGGGGGGCTCGCTCGCAATGACGGGCGGCTCGCTCCCCCAAGAATGGGGGGGGGGGCCGATAGTCGTTCCCTCACGATGCGCCCAAGGGCCTCCACGGCAGGTGGCCGGGGGCGTTGCGGGGGGCGGGCCCCTACAGCCCTCCGCTTCCTGCTTCGGGCTTCCGGGCCGGGGCGTACTCGGTAATGCGTCCATCCGTGGACGCTTGGGGTACGCCCACAAAACCATGCACCGCATGGTTTTGTCCGCAGAGGGGGTAGCGTATGACCAAACGGAGGGAGGTGCGGACGCGCCTTTAGGCGTGGACGTATCGACCGGAGAGCGGGCAGGAGCGAGGGGGAGACTTCCCCCTTTTGCTGGGGTTTTGCAACAGGCTCTCCTGTTTCTATCAAACTCTGTCAAAGGTTGCCGGTTACGGAACGGTCTCGGTTGCCGCTTTTATCACCCGGTAGGCCGTGACAAGATCGTCGAACGACATTCGCTGGTTGGCAGGGCTGGTTGACGGGAGGGGTGTCGCGGCGAGGCCCGTGTGGGGAAAGCAGAGTCGGGTGTAGAGCGTGAATGCCTTGTTGCCGGTGGTAAAGACGCGGGTTATCTTTGCGGCGCGGAGGAGCGGGGCAAAGTCGTTGGGCTCGGGGTTTTTTATCGTGTGGTCCGCTGCGCCGTCAATGACGCACGAGGCAAGCACATCCCAGAGGGCGATATGCCGGGAAAGCACGAAGCGGATCCGGTTTTCTTTTGAGACGGGAGGGGGCTCGCCAAAGACGGCGGCGAGGATCGGCCAAAAGCGGTTGCGGGGATGCGCGTAGTAAAACGCCTGGGCGCGGGAAACGGGAGAAGGCATCGTTCCCAGAATCAGTACACGGGAGGCGGCATCGTAGACGGGCAGGAAGGGATGAACCACCGGAGTCATGCGTCGTCATTCCCACGCGGTTGCGGGCCGGTTCATCGGCATCCCGATACCCGATAATCAATAACCGTCAAAGCACTCATTGTTGCAATGGTATCACAAATCCCGTCCGAATCACAGATGATCGTTTCGATTGAACGTTGACATACCACTTGACAATTTGTGAAGGCATGTTATACTTAGTCCCTGTCCACAGTCGTGTTGCGATTATGGATGGTCTCCTTGGAGCGGTGCGAGAGCGGCCGAATCGGGCTCCCTGCTAAGGAGTTGTACCCCTAAAGGGTACCGGGGGTTCGAATCCCCCCTGCTCCGTTTGCCGTTGTTGACGCGGCGAAAATTATGAGGTTATAGCTCAGATGGATAGAGCATCAGATTGCGGATCTGAAGGTCGCACGTTCGAATCGTGTTAGCCTCAATCAAAATCGTTTTGACATTTGAGCCTGTTCCAAAACACGAAAAGAGTTTTGACAGGCTCAGTCTCCCTTTTCAATTTCCCATTCATGGAAAAGTCTCGGTGAAAAACGCTGGGGTATCATCGGCACGATAAGTCCCCCGCTACATCGGTGCCCGCAAACATTCCGCCAGTGCTTGTTCCTCGCCGTCCGACAACTCGCCGGGTAAGATTAACGGATCCCGCTGGGTTGGCGGCGCGAGAAACCCCGCGTCAAGAAACCGTCTGAAAAGCCGCGCCCACTCCTCGTCCGGTGCCCGTTGCCGAAGCCGCACATACAGCCCCGCTCGCGTCCACGGCCCGTCCGCCAGTGCCTCATCCACCCGTCCGAACACCGCCGCCCCGCGTTCAGGGCTGTGCAACACGTCGTAAACAGCGCGTGTCGTGAGGGCCAGAATGACCGGAGACGGGTACGAGGGAACGTCGCGGCAATGTTCGGTGTCGGCCTCCGTGACGAATACGGCCGGGGCCAGCGGGTGGGGCAATATTGCCAGCACGTCTTTCCCGTCCCACTGCATATACGGCCTCCACATAGGCGTTTCCTCCCGTATCGCGGGCGGAATTGCCTCCATCGAGCCATAGACAACAAACGATTTTCCGGGGAACAACAGCGAGAGGGCCTTCTCAAAACGTCTCGTGTAGTAGGATGGATACGGGGCAAAGAGGCTCCGCTCGGCGGCGTTCTTCATCTCGCGGAGAACATTCGGCGGATTATGCCCCAAGACGGCCCTTCCCCCGTCCAGATAAAGGTCAACAAACCGCTTGCTCTCGGTGTACAACCGATACCCACGGGCCCGTTTGATCGGCGGCAACAGGGCTAGGTTATGCTGCATCATACGTTTAGGGTGTTTCCGCCGTTCCGCCGTGATTCGGGGGCGTTGCGGGGGGCCCCCCGCTGAGGGGGGTAGCGGTCGCAGGGCGTTGCCCTGCTTCTGGAGTTTGCGCCGCAGGGTTGCACCCTGCTTATGCAAACTCCACAGTGGGACCGGAGCGAGGGGGGAGACTTCCCCCCTCTATATTTTCTTGACGGAAACACTAGCCCACCGATGGTCCGAAAATCAGGTTGGGCATAAACAACACCACGTCGGGCAGGAACACGAGGATCGCCAGTTCCAACAACACCGCCGCCAAAAACGGCAGGGCAAACCACGTGTATTCCTCGGGCGGGCATTTAATAATACCGCACACCGTGTAGAGCGCGGAGCCAATAGGCGGCGTCATAACGCCCAGCGTAACGATCGTTGCCATGAGAACACCGAAATGCACCGGGTCTATACCGGCGCCCTTGACGATCGGCAGGAAGATCGGCGTCAAAAGCAGGAAGTTCACGTTACTGTCAACGAACATACCCGTGATAAAGAGGAAGCCCAGCATGATAAGCACGATTGCCTGCGGGTTCGCGGTGATGCCCAGAATCAGGTTGCTCAACGCGACCGGCAGTTTGACCCACGTGATCGCGTAGCTGAACGGCCCGGACATCGCAATGATGAGCATGATCGCGCCGTTATCCTTTAACGTGGTGATCAGGGCCTCTTTGAAGTTCTGCCACGTCAGTTCGTGATAGACAAACTTGCCGATGACCAACGCATAGATGACGGCAAACGCGCCGCTTTCGGACGGGGTAAACACGCCGAAGCGGATACCGACGATGAGGATAACCGGAAAAAACAATGCCCAGATGGACTCTTTCAGGTTTTCAAAGAGTTCTTTCAGCGTCAGCGGCGGAACATCGGTTCTTGGCGGGTCGAACTTGTAGTGACGGCTCGTGAGGGATGTCGTCGCCATCAGGAAGACCATCATCAGAATACCGGGGACAAGCCCGGCGGCAAAGAGCCGTCCAATCGAGACCTCGCCGACAAAGCCAAAGATGATGAGGCCGAGGCTCGGCGGAATCGTCGCGGTGATCAGCGCCGTGATGCAGTTGACCGCGCAGATGTAGCCCTTCTTGTAGCCGATGCGCATCATCTCAGGGCCCAGAATACGGGTTTCCATTGCCGCATCGGCGGTCGCTGAACCGGAAACGCCGCCCATCAGCGTGCTCATCACGACGGAAATCTGCGCCGTACCGCCATACATACGTCGGGTCAAAAGCCGCGCCAGGCTCAGCAACCGGGTGGTTATTCCCGACACATTCATCAGGTTTCCGGCAAAGATAAAGAAGGGAACGGCAAGGAACGCGAAAGACTGGCTCTGCGAGACAATCATCTGGGTGGCCGTTTCAAACGTAAGATAGGACTCGGTCGTAAAATACGCGAACCCGGCAATACCGATGACGAACGCGATCGGCATCCCCACCACAATAAACAGAACAAAACAAAGCAACAAAAAGGTCATCGAGTGCCTCCTTTACCGTTACCCGCTATTTCCAAAACGGCCTGTTTGACTTTCAGGATGGTGGATAACAGCATGGACAATGCGGCAACAACGAGGCTCAGCGTCATCAATGAAAACGGAATCGGTATCGACTGGTAGGTCCGCAACTTCTCTGTGATCATCAGCCTGAAGCCGAAAACGGCGATGATGATAAGCGCGGCAAAAATAACGACATAGACAAAAATGTCGATGATTTTTTGCAGTTTGAACGGTAACCGCCGTACGATGATGTCGATGCCGACAAGCTGGCCGCTCCGCCACGCGATATCCGCGCCCAAAAAAGACACCCACGCGAGGAAGAACATCGCCAAGTCAATGTTCCATGATACCGATAACCGGAACGACCGGAGAATGGCCGAAACAAAGATAAAGGCGACTAAAAACATAAATCCTACCGCGCAAATCGCCACTTCGGCCTTGCACAAGGCATGGTATACTTTTTTCATGGTACTCCTTTGAAAGAGGCCGGAATTCCCGATTCCGGCTCCATTTACGAATGAATAAACAGAAAAAACACCGACTAACGGTGCGTCAGCCGGTGTTTTAGGAACTGTGCAAAAATAAAATGTTCTCCATTTTATTTTTATTGCTTTCGCAATACAGATCCTTGAGGCTGTCCCAAAACGTGCGGTTTTGGAACAGTCTCCCTTAAGAACAATTACAGCCCAAGCTCTTTGAAGAGCCGGTCTTTCAACCCCGGCGAGAATTGGAGATCGTTGTTGATGTAGAGCGGAGCAATCGCGTCCTGGAATTCCTTGAGGTTGATTTCCGTGATGGTGACGCCCTTATCCCTCATCTGCTGATAGTAGCCGTCTTCTTTGCCAGCGATGATCACGCCGTATTTTTGAGCCATGTCGCGGATCGTCTTAATAAAGAAATCCCGGTCCGCTTGAGGCATACTGGTCAGCAGTTTCGTCGAACAAACAAACGATGACTGAAGCAGATAGTGCTTGGTCAGCGCGAGATGCTTGGCCACTTCATAGATAGCCGAAGTGTATGCCGTCGCAACCTGAACTTCACAGCCGTCAAGCGTCTTTTGCTGGATGCCGGGAAGCACTTCGCCCCAAGGGATACCGATGTTGGCAAACCCCAAGTACTTGGCGAGCGCGTTTCCGGTGGGGTTTCCAAAGCCGCGGATGCGGAGGTTTTTGAGGTCGGCAACCGTCTTGACCGGCGTCGTCGTGTAGAAACTGCGAAACCCGTTGTACATATTGGCGACAAAAGTAATGCCCTGGGCTTCCAGTTGCGTCTGCCACTCCTTGAACAATGCCGTTTCGGGCAACTTCTGCAACACCGCCGGATCGGTCAGAATGTACGGCGCCATCAGAATGCTCAGCTCAGGAATCTTGAACTGACTGGCAAGCCGAGTGGGGTCAGACGGCACGACAAGCGGAACACCGGTCTTCGCCTGAGTGACGAGGTTGTCGGTGTCGGCGGACAACGCGCCGGCCACCTGAACGTCGGCGTCAAAACGGCCGGATGCATTGAGCAAATCCGCCGTTTCCTGCATCATCAGGCTTTGCTCGGATGTTGCAGCCTCGGTACCGGCAAAAGTAACCTTGATCTTGGCGGCGGGCGCGGACGCGGATGCGGGTGCGCTTCCTCCTCCTGATGCAGGCGCGCTTTCCGACTTACCGCCGGCAAACAACAACCCTCCCCCTCCTATGAGGGCGGCCAGAACGAAAACGAAAACTTTACGTAAGATTTTCATAAAAATCCTCCTAAAATATATTTTGGACATTCGTCCATTTTCCCAATTTATGTTGCGCCCTTGCAAACAGGGGGCAAACACCTCCGGTTTTACAAAGACGCAGAGGGAAGCACTGAATGGCTTTACACCATGCCGGAGGCTGATATATAGTCCGCATCAGCCGAGCGGCCCTCAATGTTCCCTCAGATACCCTTACGCTACGGGCAACTGCGTACGGATTCCCGCGTCGCGTACAATTTTAGCAACATCGGCACTTTTGTTCAAGGCATAGATGTGAATGCCTTCTACGCCGACCGCCATGTACCGCCAGAGCGCTTTCACCGTGTACTCCATCCCGGCCTTCTTGAAGTCCGCTGCCGCTTCCTTGACAACGCTCTCCGCCGCGCCGCGCGCCGGCGTGTACGTGCCGATGATCGCCGCCAATTCCGGGGGAATCGAACAGCCGTTGGCCATCGTCATGGTGATGATCGGGTCGCGGGCGAGAACCGGCATAAGCCCCATCACGTGCGGAAGATGAACGCCAGCCTTGTGGCATTTATCGCGGAACCGGCAGTATGCGTCAACATCATGACAAAGCTGGAGCATGATAAACTCCGCGCCCGCATCCTGCTTCGCCTTCAAGAACGCGATGTCGCTGTCGAAACTCGGCGCGAGAATATGTTTCTCGGGATAGCCCGCACAGGCAATCCCCAGTTTGGGGAAAAGCCCATGCAGATACTCGATAAGGAAATTCGCGTGTTCAAAGTCCCCGCCCGTCGTCGTCTCCAGCGTACCCGTTTCGGGGTCTTTCGGGAAGTCCCCGCGCATGGCGAGCACATTCTCAAGACCCATGTCGATATAACTCCGAACGATCTCCTTGATCTCCTGTTTCTTGTTGCCAATACAGGTGAAGTGCGTCATGCAGGTAACCTTGTTGTCCGTGATGAACGCGCAGATCTCCTTGCTTTTCCCGACGTTGGTCCCCCCCGCCCCGTACGTGCAACTGATGAAGTCCGGACTAAAACGGAAAAGTTCCCTCAACTCGTTCCGCAGTTTCGGCACACCGTCATCCTCTTTCGGAGGAAAGACTTCAAAGGAGAACGTCATCTTCTTTTTGAGCATATCAACAATTTTCATATAAACTCTCTATGGCAGATCCACTTTTCCCCAATGATTTTGGCCACCCCTTTCAAACAATTCTCTTCTAGTATCAATTATACCACGATCCAAACTGCCTGTCAAGAAAAATTTTTCAAAATTGTTAAAAAACTCCGCTATGGCGGTCCAGAGGACGCAGATTTAAGGGATAAGAGGTGCGCATGTCATTGCGAGGAGACGGCAACTTGCGTTGCCAATAGCGACAAAGCAATCCGGCCGTGGAAGGCCCCGCCCTGGATTGCTTCGCTTCGCTCGCAATGACAGGCGGCTCGCTCGCAATGACGGGGGACTCGCCCGCGAGAGTTGTCATTGCGAGGAGCGGAGCGACGAAGCAATCCAGTCGAGGAACGCGGCAACCCCGTCTGGACTAGACGGGCAACCCCGATTAGGCTGGTCTGGCGACCCCGATTAGGCCAGTATCGAGACACGGGACTGGTTCATAATTGCGCGACCCCTCTATCCTCTTTCAGACCAGAGAGGCCGATAATGGGGAAATGGAAAAAAACAGGGAGACCGCGCAAAAGATACTGGACGGGAAGCCTTTAGCCGCGGCGGACAGCGGCATCATACCCGTAAAAAAGGGGAAAGTAATTGAAACGGCTCTCGACTGGATAAAAGCCAACCCGCAATCTCCGGCGCAAACCGTCGGCGCGGTTAAGATAGAAACGGAAGGCATTAGGCATGATTTTTCCCGCACAAGATACCTCAACAAGCTGGCAACATTGCCCGCCGTCAAAACGGTTTTAGAAAAGGGCGCGTATTTAGAAAAGTTTCCGGACCTTCTCGGCGAACCCGTAACAAATCATTATTTTGCGTCTCCGATAACCGTAGACGGCGCAAATAAATACTTGTTTGTACGGGTAACGGAAGAGAAAAACAAAATTTTTTACTTGCACGAAGTGTTTAGTCCCGAAGAAATAGAAAAGGCCAAACCGCTTGATGCTGTCCTGTCCAAGTTCTTGTACCGTGTGCAGACGGTTCCCCGGAACGAACAAGACAGTATCAAATGGTCCGACCTTTACCGAAGTCCAATCAAACACTTCAAAGAAGGCAAGCCCTCTGATATAACTCCATTATCGGCCACCTCTTCAGAAATGTCAAGCCCCCGCATTGCCTAAGAGCCTGTTAAAAAACCCAGAAAAAGGGGGAAGTCTCCCACTGTCAACAACTTAAGGATTTTCCCCCTTCTCCTTCTCAACAGTTCGACTTGTGGTTGTGGTGAAACCGGGCTTTGCGGGGCGTCTTATTCCGCTCCACCTCCCGGTTTAACCGTACCGGCACCACACGCCGCCCTATCTCCCGAACAAGCTCTTTCATGAATCTCACCCGTTTGCCAGGACGTTCCTCCAGCAGCACCCCTATCAGCCGGTCTTTCAACACTCCTACCGCGTGATTGACTTTCACCCGGTATTCGTATTTGTTCCCCCGTTTCTCCCGATCCTTCTTCACCTTCCGGCCCGCCTCACGCACCAGGTTGGCCAGCATATTTGCCAACGTCATTACCGCGGGGAAATCCTGCTTTATGGTCTCCACCGTCCGCCCGCTGAAGTTCTCCAGTTCCAGTTTCTGCTTCACCGTCTTGTACTCAGTCTCTATCCCCCGCCTCTTGTTATACAGTTCCTCGAACGCCTCATATTCCAGCCGCTCTTCCCCCATATTCGTTATCAGGGTTTCCTCTTCCCCGCCAGGCAGCGTTATTTGTATCACCCGCACCCGCCACCCGCTTTTCCCCAGTTCCGCGTACCCGTCCCGCCCCCCGGGCAGTTTCTTCCCGGAAACAAACCCCTTCCGGATCCGCATCACATACGCTGTCTCTTTATCCTGTAAGAACTTAATAAGTTCGTGCGACGGGTATCCGCGGTCAAAAACGATGAGTTCTTTCCCCCGCTCATAGCTCTCAAGCCCCTCAAGAACCCGCACGTGTTCCTTCGCAAGTGCCCGCTCGTTCCCGCTCACCGGCACTATTTTCGCGTCCACAACGATACCGTTCTCCAGATCGAACAGCATGGACGCCGGCGCCGATGCCGCCGCCCCCTCTTTTCCAAGGCCCCCGAAGTACTCAAGCAGCGCCGGGGCCGACGGAAGCCGGATGAAACTTCCGTCCACCGCCATCAGCCGGTATCCCCGCCACCGCTTCCATTCC
>JAISZQ010000091.1 GCA_031269165.1 Spirochaetaceae bacterium | reverse complement strand
GTCTTCCCCCTCGCTTCGGTCTACGCCCTACGCTACCCCCTTCAACGGGGGTTTACCACCCCCGTAACGCCCCCGAATCACGGTGAGGAAAAAACCTCGTGGGGTTTTGGAACGGGCTCCGTTGTTTGTAACCCCCCGTCATTGCGAGCGAGCCCCGGCGGCACCGGCGCGGTTACTTGAACGCCCGAATCACCGCATAGCCAATCAAAATATACGCTAAAACCAGTATGCCATTGGTGATAATGTACCCTGTGGGGGTCGCTAAATTCACGATGCTGAAAATAATGTTGCTGATTATTTCCAGCATGAGAAAAACGGTGGACAAGGCACGGATATTTCCGGCGATTCTCCGCTCTTCTGACGACAAAGCAAGCAAGCCGCCTAATGGCAGAAAAACGGTCAGGCTGCCGCCAAGGGCAATGAGCAACTGATACGGCTCGCCGCCGTTCCACGCGAAAAAGCCGTAACCTGCCAAAGCGGATAGGGCAAGCGTGATAACCAAAAGGACCGGGTTAATTTTCATGTGAGTGTTCCTCCTCCGGTTTCCGCGTTGTTTCCCGCATTGAGTTATCAACGCCGGGAACGCGCATATTGGCGATTGCCTCATTCATTGATTGAATCATTTGCTTCTGGATTGTCTCTCCATGAGCAAAGTCAACCAGCTTATTGACCGCGTAAAAAGCATCTTCGTTATCCATTCTGTTTTACTCCTTATGGCGCGGGTGGTGGAGGCGGCGGAGCGGGAGACGCGAACAGTTGCGCGAATTCCTGCACGGTTCCGGCGGCAGCCCATGCCGCCATGCCTTGTTTCCACACCATGCTTTGCGCGGTGAATTGCCCGCTTGCCGCCATTTGCGCGAGTTGCGCTCCATTATAGGGGCCTGTCGTCTGCCCGTTCACCGCGACATGGTATTGCGCTAACGGCGGCGGCGGGGCGTTCATTCTCTGCATCATGCCGCCCATCATTCCAGACATTTGCTGACCGACCGCGCCGCCCATCGCTATGCCCGCCATTATACCGGCGGGATTAAAGCCGCCGCCGTCTCCCAAACTTACGCCCGCGCCGGCACCCATTTGGCCGAGGGACGCGGCAGCGGTCTTTGCGACATCCGCCTGCTGGTTGAGTTGGTGCACGGTAAAGTTCGCGCCTTCGGTTTGCAGTTTTTGCGCGCGCTGTAATTCCTCGCGCTGTATGCGCAAAGACGCTTCCATGTTTTCGGCGTTAATGCGCTGGGTGTCCTGCACGTTTTGAATGTTGACGTCTGCCTGCGCCTGAGTTGTCTGCGCGGCTATGTCCCGCGTCACGGACATCAGTTTTTGGTAACCTTCGCTGTCCTTGTTCGCTTCAATCGTGTCAATGTCAACCGAAGAAACCGTAACGCCGAATTCGCCTTCCATGCGCGGCTTGATGTAATTTTCCACGAGTTGGTTTATCTCAAGGATTTTCCGCTCAAGCTGCATGACCGGAATATTGTTGTTCGCCGGCGCGTTTGAGACGATGCTCTTGACGTATTTTGTGATACCCGCCTTGATTTGCGCCTTAAACGTTTCGAGGTTAAAGTCAATCAGGCGATGCAGTTTTATGAACGCCTTGTAATCGACCATACGGAACGTGAGCGTCCCGCGAACCGCGACCGGAACGGCGAAGTCCATAAAGCGCGGGTCAAACACGTCAAAATAGGGAATGCCAAAACGTATCTGGTTAATTCCCGCAAGATTGATAAAGTAGATTTCCGCCTGAAACGGCGAATTGCCGCCAAAGGCAACACCCACAATCCGCGCAAGCACGGGAAAATTCGCCGTTTTGATTGTGCCGTCGTAGGGGCCTTCGATAAAATCCTGCAAGGTGCCGTCTTTCTGTTGATAGACAAAGGCCGCAACTTCTCCGTCTTTGACACGAAGCGAAGAGCCGTAGCGTATCGCGTTTTCTTTGGTCGTGGCGTTCACGCCTTCCCGCGTTGTTCCGGCGTCTTTGCGGGTTTCGTCGCCGGCCTCCGCCACTTCGGGCCGCCATTTCCAGACAAGATAATCCGGCTGGTCACAGCGGATTACGTCCATAAATCCGCCTTCCGCGCTTTTCGTTCTGCCAAATAAAGCCATCGTCCTTACTCCTTCCGTCATGGGTAGTCTACAGAATAGACAAAGCCCCTGCATTTGAAAAACAGCCGATAAACGCTTTTATACACGCCTTTTACCAAGCCGTATTTCTCTAATGCCAAAATCATATATTCCGAACACGTCGGCTTGAACAGACATTTTCTGCGTATCCTTTCGGGCGCGTAATGTTGATACAACTTTACAAGCCCGATGATTGCTCTCTTTGCGAAAACGGCAACACCCAACAGCATATATACTGAAAACAGCATTGCTATAAAGGGCAATACCGCCCTGATATATGCCGCAAAAAACAGAAAAGTTACCAGCGTAAGCACGAGGTTAACCGCGATAAAGACAAACACGTTTCGCGCCGCCCGCACTATGTTTACTGAGGGCCTTTCCAAAACCCTCCGGCAAACATACTGCCAGGCTTCCTCCTGTTCTTCCTCGCTCGGCATTTTTTCTCCCACAGGCACCCCTCTTTCCGATACAGTCAGGCGAGTTGTTCGCCCCCCTGACCATACGAAAACAAGGGAGACTGTTCCAAAACCTCAAGTTTTGGAACAGCAACCTTTAAAAAGCGCAGTTTCGTAAGGCTAAAGCACAGCTTTAGCTCGGCTTCAGCCTGAGAAACTGCATGAGCCTGTCAAAACTAACCGAGTTTTGGAACAGGCTCAAGGCATTACCCTTTTTTATCCCGGAGTTTTGCCTTCATGGCCCGAATTTTTTCTTCAGCCTCCGAGTCGTTCACCATGTCACACAAGAACTGGTCGCCGGGGACAATCAGTTTGAACACGTCATGGTCAACATTCCTGCGCGTAACAACAGGCACTTTGTTAAGACATCCCTTTCCGGCCTCCCAAG
>JAISZQ010000052.1 GCA_031269165.1 Spirochaetaceae bacterium | reverse complement strand
AAAACCCCACGAGGTTTTTTCCTCACCGTGATTCGGGGGCGTTACGGGGGTGGTAAACCCCCGTTGAAGGGGGTAGCGTAGGGCGTAGACCGAAGCGAGGGGGAAGACTTTCCCCCTTTAGCTGGGTTTTGGAACAACCTCAACGGTATAATCCACTTCGGTGGTAAACATAAAATTTGACGGCGGGAAGAGACCGCATGGCCGAAGCAGAAGGAACTGTTTTGGCAAATTGGAACAGCCTCCTTTTACAGATTGCCGAATGCCGTCCGCATAAGCTCCTTCGTGTAGGGGTCTTGCGGGTTTTCCATGATGGCGCGGGCGCGGCCCTGCTCGACGATTTTGCCCGCCTGCATGATCAATATCGTGTGGCAGAGGCTGCGGACGACGCGGAGGTCGTGGCTGATGAAGATGTAGGAAAGATGGCGGCGTTTCTGGAGGTCGAGGAGGAGGTTGATCACCTGTACCTGCACCGTCCGGTCGAGGGAGGAGGTCGGCTCGTCGAGGATGAGGATGTCGGGCTGGAGGATGAGGCTCCGCGCGATGGCGATCCGCTGACGCTGGCCGCCTGAGAATTCGTTGGGGTAACGGTCGAGAATCTCCGTATCTTCGAGGCCCACCTCGTCAAGCACGTCCTGCACCCTCGCGGTGATTTCAAGGTGCGGACAGCGTTTGTGCACCAAGAGCCCTTCGCCGACGATCTCGCGTACCGTCTGCCGGGGGGAAAGGCTGCCGTAGGGGTCCTGAAAGATCATCTGCATCCGGGGGCGGAGCGGGCGCAACGCTTTCTGCTTCAGCCCCTGGATCTCCTGTCCCAGCACGTTGATGCTGCCCGTACTCTTTTCCAGCCGCAACAACGCCTTACCCAGCGTCGTCTTTCCGGAGCCGCTCTCCCCGACAAAGGCGAGGCTTTCTCCCCGGCGAAGTTCAAACGAGACCCCGTCAACCGCCTTGATGTAACCGGTTACCTTGCGCAAAATACCGGTTTTTATCGGGAAATAGACCTTGAGATCGTCAACTTTTGCCACGACCTCCGCGTTTGCCGGGGGCGGCGGAACAAGCGTGTTTTCCGCGCCGTCTGCGGCGATGAGCAGTTTCGTGTAGCCTTCACGTGGCGCGCCAAACAGGGCCGGGGGCGAGCCTTCTTCGACGATCCGCCCCTCCTTCATCACGATCACCCGATCCGCGAACCGGCGCACGAGCCCGAGATCATGCGTGATGAACAGCACAGACATCCCCATGTCGCGCTGCAAATCTTTTAACAGAACGAGAATCTGCGCCTGAATCGTTACGTCAAGTGCCGTCGTCGGCTCGTCGGCGATGAGCAGGGCCGGATCGTTGATCAACGCCATCGCAATCATCACGCGCTGCCGTTCCCCGCCTGATAACTCGTGGGGATAGGCGGAAAGGCGTTTATGCGCGTCACGGAGCCCGACCCGCTCCAGAGCCTCAACGACAAGCGGCCGCGCGTTTTTCGGCGCGATCCCCCGATGTACCTTAAGCGACTCGCCCAGTTGCTTTTCGATACGGTGCAGGGGATTGAGACTCGTCATCGGCTCCTGAAACACCATGCCGATCTTCGACCCGCGCAACACCCGCAACGCGGCGTTGTTCATCGCAAGCACGTTCCGCCCTTCAAAAAGCACCTCGCCGCCGTAAGACAGCCATTCCTCGCTCTGGAGCCGCAACAAAGCCTGCGCGCTCACCGTCTTTCCGGAGCCGCTCTCCCCGACAATCGCGACAATCTCATTCCGGTCAACATGAAAATCAATCCCGTGGACGACTTCACGGTCAAAAGAGGCGGTAAACCGGCGGTACTCGACGAGGTGTTCGCTCATGCCAACAGCATACCGCGTTTATGCGGGATTTGCAACAGGTCAGTTCCCCGTCAGATAGGAGATCGCCCTGCGGAAGACTTCGGCGTCCCGGTCTTTTTCCTTGCCGGTGAGGGCGTCGTGCGCCTTGAGGAGCGCGGCGTTGATGTTTTTGCGGTCGTAGCCCATGTCGGCAAGCGCGTCCGCGATGTCGGCGTACGGCGAGATCGACGCGGCCTTTTCGTCTCGGCGGACGAGTTTCCCCTTCATCGCAAGGAGCATCTTCTGCGCGGTCTTCTTGCCCAGCCCCGGCACCGCCTCAAGACGGGCCAGGTCGTCAGATTCGAGGGCCCGTTCCAGGTCGTCCTGAGTGATGCCGCCCATGATCTTGATCGCGCCCTTCGCGCCGATACCTTCCACTTTGAGCAGTTCGAGAAAGGTGTCGCGGCGCGTCTCCGAGGCAAACCCGAACAGCGTCATCTGCTGATCCTCGCGGTGCAACAGCCACGTCCACACCCGCCCTTCCTCGTGTTCCTCAGGCAATGCGCCTAAATCGGTCGAGGGAACACTGACCTCCCACTCGACACCGCCGGTCTGGATACGAAGCGTCGACCCGCGTTTATAGGTGATGATACCGCTTAAACTGTTAAACATGCTTCCTTCCTCTCAAATACGCTGTATCCCGCCGCCGGGATGTAGCGGACGATACGGGGGCCGCCGCGAGGGGCGGCAACACAGTTGCCCTTGGCTTTCCACTGCCAACAAAACGCGCATTCCCTACATCTTGAAATCGGAGCCGAGATAGATGTCGCGCACCATCTGGTTGTCGAGAATCATGTCCCGCGTCCCGCGCGCAACGATGATTCCGTCCGAAATGATGAAGGCGTCGTTGGTTATTTCCAGCGTGTCCCGCACATTGTGGTCGGTGATCAGAACACCGATACCGCGCCCGGCGAGTTTCCGAATGATCTGCTTGATGTCGAATACGGCGATTGGATCAATTCCGGCAAACGGCTCGTCAAGCAACAGGAACTTGGGTTCAATGGCGAGCGCGCGGGCAATCTCCGTCCTCCGCCGTTCACCCCCCGACAACGTATAACCGGCTTGCTTACGAATACGGTCGATGCCAAAATCTTCGATAAGTTCTTCCATCTTCTGTATTTTCTCTGGCTTCGTCAAATCGCGGCGCGTTTCCAGCACCGCGTAAATGTTCTGTTCCACGGTGAGCTTGCGGAAAATAGACGGTTCCTGCGGCAAGTAGGCGATTCCGAGCCGCGCCCGCTTATACATCGGGCCTACGGTGATCTCGTGATGATTCAGCTTGACCACACCCTTCGTCGGGCGCAAAAACCCCACGATCATATAGAAAATGGTCGTTTTACCCGCCCCGTTCGGACCGAGCAACCCCGCGATGTCGCCGCCCCGGATATAAAATCCGACGCCCTTTACCACCTGTTTCCGTCCAAAGTTTTTTTTCAAGCCGCTTACGCTCAACCGGTTCTCGTTGATGTTGGGCCGTCTGTCCGATTTACGCCGGTTCACGGTTGACCCTTCAGACAGAACCACCGTTCCAGGCGGACTCGCCGCAACAGACGCATTCTCCTGTTCCCGTTGAACTTCCTCCGCTAAGAGGTACGCCTCCAGCTCTTCGCTGGACATGGATCTGAGACGCGCCTGCTCGGCTTTTTCTAAAAACATATACCCTCCCCCCGGATAAATCGGACATCAAGACTGCTTTCGCAGAAGTTTGCCAAACTATCTTTGGCTTTTAAAAACGTAAGAGTCTGTTCAAAATCTCCTCAAAGTCTGTTTAAAAACCCAGCAAAAGGGGGAATCGGCAAGTTGCCGCGCCTTCCCCCTCGCTCCGGTCTACACCCTACGCTACCCCCTTCAACGGGGGTCAGACCCCCGTAACGCCCCCGAATCACAGCGGAGGATTACATCCTGCGGGGTTATTGAACAGCCTCTAAGGTTTTCAAACAACGCTACTTGCTTTTCAGCATCCCGGAGATAGCCCCGGTCATAATAACGTCGTCCGTATCGAGATCGACCCGGATCTTATCCGCGCGAAACTCGTCGCTTTCTTTGTAGACAATGGGAAAACCGGACAAGTCAAGTATTTCCTCAAGCCGCCGATAGATCGCGTATTCGGAACGGCACACCATCTTTTTCCGAAAAAGCCTCACCGAAATCTGAAAAATGGCGATCTCTTTATCATCGTCATATTCTATATACCGCCCGTGGGCGACAATTTCATTTTTTTTATCTTCCAGCGTGGCGTTGCCCGTGAGCTTGGCGACCTTGGTTTTCCGGTCATAAAGAAGATTGTCGGCGCGAAAGTGGATGTCTTTCTCCTCCTCATATCCGGTTACATTCCCATAACACTCCACAATATCATTATCGGCACCACGCAACTCGATCCGTTCCGCCTTAAGGACAATACTGTCCGATTTCACCTGCGCGTTCCCCGTAAGCACCATCGCTTCCCGGCCTGTCGCCTTGCCCCCCGCCATCTTATCCGCCCTGAACGTGAACACATCGGCAGACAGCCCCCCCGGGACCTTGAGAAGCAAGAGCAGGAGAACGCCTCCCGCGACCAGACCACTGCGTTGCGCGTTACTCTTCGCTTCCCGCGCCCTCATCGTCCTCTTCTTCCTCATCGTCTTCATCATCCTGTTCAAAAGCACCCTCGGCACCGCCAGCAAATTCCCATTGACGGCTGCGAACATCGGCACTGAGCCCTATTCCGCGAAAATCCGTCCCGCCGCTTCTTTTAATCACGACCGCCGCCTCTTCCTTGCCCTTTAACTCCCGCTTTCCGTCGTTCCACGCGAGCCACTCGGTTTCAAGCGTGATCTCTTCGGATTCGACCGAGAGATCAATCCCGTTTTTCAGCGTCACGTTACCGTTGGACAACTCTACCTCGGCGCCTCCCGCCGTTCCTTTCGCGTCAAGCTCACCGGTCGCCAGATTGTACTGTTCAAACTGAACAGCGGACAACTCCATCGTACGCCTCTTGTCATACCGTTCCGCCCGCTCTGCCGTAAACCGGGCCTGGAGGGAGCCTGAGCGCACACGAACATAATCCAAATCTTCCATGACAATGTCCGGCAGCGTTGACTCTTCGCTCTCCTGATTCCCGTAATCAAAGGAACAGCCCCCGGTCACAAACGCAACCGCAACTGCAACGAGGACACTCATCATGAGGTAAAAACGGCTATGGTTCATCGGTCTCCTCAGATCCGTCTTGATTTCAGCCAAGCGCCTTTCTCTGCTTCTCGATATACGCGCCGATAAGAATATTATTGAGCAAGCCAGCCTGGTCCAAATTCCGCCTCCGCTTCCGACAGGTTATACCCGCCCTTTATGAGAAAATCCGCACCGGAAAATTCCTTTACCGCCTTCGCAAGGTAGGGCAGCATGGGCAGTTCCAGTATAATCCGAACCGCCTCCGCTTTGTTACCGGCCTCCAAGTACTCGTGCGCCTTCATTCCGACAGCAAGTTTCTCGTCAAGCGTCATCATTTGTTTCTGTGCCATAGCACTCCCCTTCGATTGTATCATCTTCAATAGCACTCTCTTTCCATAGGGACAGCCTCGCCTTTACCCCTCGCTTATCATCCCCTCTCCTCCACCGGCCCGTTCTTCTTTTACCGCCGCGATAAAAGCGCGGAACAACGGATGGGCCTCCGTGGGCTTGGACTTGAATTCCGGGTGGAATTGTACGCCGACCCCCCAGGGGTGGTCCGGCCATTCCACCGCTTCCACCAGCGACAAGTCCGGGGAAAACGCCGCGATCTTCAAGCCTGAGCCCGTCATCTCGTCGCGATAACGGTTGGAAAACTCGTAACGGTGCCGGTGCCGCTCTTCAATCGTCCCCTTTCTGTATGCGTCTGAGAGACGGCCCTCCCCTTCTATTATCGACACTTGCGCGCCCAATCTCATGGTTCCGCCCAAATTTTTTACGTCAATCTGTTCTTCAAGCAGACTGATGACCGGATGCGTTGTGCCCGGCTTAAACTCGGTCGAATCCGCATCCTTCCAGCCCAGCACACCCCGCGCCCACTCAACCACCATGACCTGCATACCGAGGCATATCCCGAAATAGGGAACACGATGGATCCGCGCCCAAGAGGCCGCCCCGATCATGCCTTTGATTCCCCGTTTCCCGAAACCGCCGGGTACGAGAATCCCGTCCACCTGAAACTCCCCCGAACCGAGAAGCACATCGGGGTCAAGCGCCTCTTCTATCTTTGACGAGTCGATCTTGACCAGTTGGACGGAAACGCCGCACTCCAGCCCCGCGTGAAACAACGCCTCGTACACCGACTTGTAGGCGTCGTGCAGATCCATGTACTTCCCGACAATCCCGACACGCACCGTCCCCCGTATGCCGAAAAAGCGGTCCATCATGAGGAACCACGGGGCGAGCTTCGCGTGCCGGGACTCAATGCCGAGTTTTTTCAAGATCACCTGGTCGACATCCTGCTCAAAGAACATGATCGGCACCGCATAGATCGTCGTGGAAATGTCGTAGGAGACAAACACCGAATCGAGCGCGACATTGGTAAAGAGGGCGATCTTCCGGCGGGTCACGTCGTCGAGCATCTGCGGGGCGCGGCAGATGAGCATATCCGGCTGAATCCCCATCTCCTGCATCGCCTTCACCGAGTGCTGCGTCGGCTTCGTCTTAAGTTCCGCCCCGGCGACTTCCGGGATAAGCGTGAGGTGGATGGAAATCGCGTCGGTCTTCCCGTATTCGACGATCAGTTGCCGCGCCGCCTCCAGAAACGGAATCGACTCGATGTCGCCGACCGTCCCGCCGATCTCGACAATCGTCACATCCGTGTCCTCATCCTGCCGGGCGATGGACGTGATCCGGGCCTTGATCTCGTCCGTGATGTGCGGAATCACCTGCACCGTCCGCCCCAGAAAATCTCCCCTCCGTTCCTTCTTGATAACCGCGTCGTAAATCTGGCCCGTGGTGATGGAATTCGCCCGCGAAAGCGGCGACTGCGTAAACCGGGCGTAGTTGCCCAGGTCAAGGTCGGTTTCCGCGCCGTCGTCGGTCACATACACTTCGCCGTGCTGATACGGGCTCATCGTCCCCGCGTCAACATTGATATACGGGTCACACTTCAGCATGCGCACATTGAGCCCGCGCCCCTCAAGCAACGCGCCGATGGAAGACGCGGCCACACCCTTTCCCAGGCTGGAGCACACGCCCCCTGAGACAAAAATCAACTTGTTCATGGAGATTTATCATACACCGAAAAGCCGGGATTTACTAGGCTCCGGGCGGCTCCTTGCCCCACAAAATGACCGAATTGTACCACGAGCCGCAATGGACAAAGGCCCCTGGTGGTTCATGGTTAATACTCGAGGCTGTTCCAAAACTTCAGTTTTTGGAACAGCTTCCCTAGATTTAAGGGAAAAACCGGGGCCTTTGACCGGTTTTTCCAAGAGCCTGTTCCAAAACCGTGCGCGGTTAGCGCACAGT
>JAISZQ010000005.1 GCA_031269165.1 Spirochaetaceae bacterium | reverse complement strand
AAGATGCCGGGGGGTAGTGACGGGTCAAAATTATGGGATTGGGCGCTGTTTTTCAACGCGAAAACGGAGGAGGAACTGAACATGATAGCAACAAGGAACAGGGAAGTGGGCCGGGCGGTGAAAGCACTCTATAAATTGAGTGCCGATGATGAAGTCCGGTTGCGCTATGAGGCGCGGGAAAAGGCGTGGCGCGACGAGCAAGGCCGTATTGCCTTCGGTATTGACAAAGGTATCAAACAAGGGCTTGAACAAGGTCGTGAAGAAGTCCTTGAACTGCTCAGACATGGAGAATCGCTGGAATCTATACTGCATCGTTATGATACCAAAACAACCGGCGGGAAATAACCGATAATTGATGCGGTGCGGACCAAAGGCCGGGGATTTTCAATCTCTTGAGGTTGCGGGCCTTTGGCTATTGTCGTTTTCGGGCTAAAGCGGGCGTTAACCTTCCAAAAACGGCGTTTTTAAAGGGCGCGGGTCTTGCAAAGGGTGCCGGACACGCTTTGCGCGCCTTTCAAGACGTGAGGTTTTGAAACAGCCTCGTATTATGGGGGTTATCTTGTTTGGAATCGGCATTGCTGACGGCTTGCCTTGTCTTGGCGGGCGTTTTTCGGTATAGTTGTTCTATGATTGTGGTAAAAATTCTTCTGGGGCTGGTCGGGCTTGGGGTCGTGGTATTTGTTCACGAGCTGGGGCATTTTCTCGCGGCGCGGGCAATGGGGATCGAGGTCGAGGCGTTTTCGATCGGCTGGGGCAAGGCTTTTCTCAAGAGGAAGATCGGCGGGGTGGAATACCGGCTGGGGGTGTTCCCGATCGGCGGGTACTGCAAGATGAAGGGCGAGAATGATTTGCGCGATAAGAGTGCCGCTTCCGAGGACGGGGTGTTCACCCCGGAACCGGGCGGGTTTTATGCGGCGCATCCGTTTCGCCGGATCGTGGTCGCCTTTGCCGGGCCGTTTTTTAACGTGCTGTTCGCCGTGGCGGTGTTCTCCGTGATATGGGGCATCGGGTTTGAGACGCCAACGCTGGAAAACCGGATCGTGCTGGTGTCCGATATTTCCGGCGACTCCGGCTACCCGGCAACCGCCGCCGGTTTGCGGACGGGTGACCGGATCATCGAGATTGACGGGAAGCCCTGCACAAATTACCATGACGTTCAACAGGCGGTCGCGCTCAACCCGGGACGCGCCTTGCCGTTCACCGTGCTCCGCGACAACAAGCTAATCAATTTGACGGTAACGCCTGAGATGGACAAGGAAACGGCGACGGGGAAGATCGGCGTGTATTTCTGGACGGACCCGGTTATCGGGCGGGTCATCCCGGACAGTCCCGCCGCCAAAGCCGGGTTGCAACCGGGCGACCGCATCGTCAGCATGGAGGGGATGGATTTCCCGTATTCGGCGGCCCTCACCACCATTTTCGCGGGCCGGGAGGACGTGCCGGAGACGGTGCGTGTGGAATGGGAACGGGCCGGTCAACAATATGCGGGGACGCTCGATCTTGCGGAAACCGGGACGCTGGGTATCGAATGGCAGTTGCCGGTCTACAAAACGCCGCATTACGGGTTTTTCGGCGCGATTGCCAAGGGCGCGAGCGAAACATGGACGACCTTCGCCGCGTCGGTGAAAAGCCTCACCTTCTTCTTCAAGGGCATCGACTTTACCAAAGCGGTTTCCGGCCCGGTTCGCATCACCTACATGGTCGGCGATGTTGCAACAAGCGGTTTTGCCGAAAGCGCGGGCTCAGGGCTCCGCTCGTTGGTGGAGTTTCTCGCCTTCATCTCGATCGCGCTCTGTGTGATGAACCTGTTGCCGCTTCCCATTCTTGACGGCGGGCTTATCCTGCTCTTCCTCGTTGAAATCGTCCGCCGCCGCCCCGTTCCGCCCCGCGCGGTAGCCGTCTTCCAAACCTTCGGCGTCGTCCTCATCGGCGGCCTCATGCTGGTTGCCCTTTTCGGCGACATATTGTTCCTCGTCAACCAGGGCTGAGATTCCCCTTCGGGGGAACGTGTGCTTGTGCAACCACGATCTTTGTGCTAACATGAACGCATGAAAGTGTTGTTTATCGGTGGTACCGGAACTATTTCTACGGCGGTTTCCCGGCTTGTGCTGGAGAAAGGGGACGAGTTGTTTCTGCTTAACCGGGGGAACCGGAACGATGTTTTTCCCGGCAAGGTGCGGGAGATAAAGTGTGACATCAACGACGAGGATGCCGCGAGGCGGGCGTTGCGGGGGATGCAATTTGATGTCGTGGCCGACTTTTTGACCTTTACCCCGGAACAGGTGAAACGGGATTTCCGGCTTTTCGAGGAGAAAACCCGGCAGTACATCGCCATCAGCTCGGCGTCCGCGTATCAAAAGCCGCTCGCCGGGATACCGATTACCGAATCGACCCCGCTTATGAATCCGTTTTGGGAGTATGCGCGGAATAAGATCGCCGTTGAACAGGCGTGTGTGAAGCTGTACCGCGAATCCGGCTTTCCGGTGACGATTGTGCGCCCCAGCCACACCTACGACGAGCGGAGTGTGCCGCTGGGCGTTCACGGAGCCAACGGGAGTTATCAGGTTCTGAAGCGGATTATTGACGGGAAGCCGGTCATCATTCACGGTGACGGAACGTCTCTCTGGACGATTACCCACAACACGGATTTTGCGCGGGGATTTTACGGACTTCTGGGGAACGCCCGCGCGATCGGGCAAGCGGTGGGCATCACGAGCGATGAGAGCGTTACGTGGAACCAGATCTACCAGTTTATCGCTTGGGCACTGGAGAAGCCGCTCCATTCCGTGCATATCGCCTCGACGTTTCTTGCCAAGACGAAAAGTTACGACCTGCTGGGCAGTCTCATCGGCGACAAGGCCGCGTCGGTCGTGTTTGATATGACCAAGCTGAAGCGCCTCGTGCCCGGTTTTACCGCAACGGTACGCGCCGACGAGGGTATTCGTGCCACCGTCGAGTATGTGATGGCGCACCGGGAATGCCAAAGGGAAGACCCGGAGTTTGACGCATGGTGCGACCGGGTGATTGCCGCGCAGGAAAAGGCATTTGAGTTCTTTTCAGGCGAATAGGGGCAATTCCTTAACGGCAAAACACGCTCAACGTTTCGCATGAGGGAGCGGGCGTCCCCAACGAAATAGGTGCTTTTAATGTCAATGGACAAGGCCAAACTTGTTGTCATAAAAGGCGCGGGGGATCTCGCGTCGGGAATCGCGCTTCGCCTCGTTCACGCCGGGTTTTCTCCGGTAATGACGGAAGTCCGCGCTCCCACTGCCGTTCGCCGGACGGTATGCTTTTCCGAAGCGGTTTATAACGGCCGTGCGCGGGTGGAAGAGGTGACGGCGGTTCTCGTCCGTACGATTGATGAAATCGATGAAATTGATGCAATGAGCGCGTGTATGGCCCGCAAAGAAATCGCGCTCTTTGTCGATGAAAAGGCGGAGATCGTCCGCAGGATTAACCCCGCCGCAGTCGTTGACGCGATCATGGCCAAGCGGAACACCGGCACGAAAATCACCGACGCAAAAACCGTTGTCGGCGTAGGGCCGGGATTTACCGCCGGGGACGACTGCCATGCGGTCGTGGAAACCAGCCGGGGACACACGCTCGGACGGGTCATCTATGAAGGCGGGGCGATACCGAACACCGGCATCCCCGGTAACATCGGCGGCTATACCATTGAACGGCTGCTCAGGACAAACGCGAGCGGCATATTTACTGCGCGAAAGCGTATCGGCGACTTTGTTCACCGGGGCGAAGTCGTCGCGGAAACCGTGCCGGAGCATAACTTAGGCGTCCCGGTCCCCATCACGGCCGCCATTGACGGCATCCTCCGGGGCATCCTCCCTTCCGGCATCCCGGTTCCCCAAGGCATGAAAGCCGGCGACATTGATCCCCGTTGTGAAAAAGATCACTGTTTCACCGTTTCCGACAAGGCGCTTGCCGTCGCGGGCGGCGTACTGGAAGCCCTGTTGCACTTTGGCTTCAACACAAAGAACCACGGATAGACGCCAAGCGGCGGTACAGATAGGCGCGGATACACGCAGATTCTTCCCCCTGTCAACAACTTAAGCCAATGGAATATAAGAGTGGTCAACGGATCACACAGATTTTTAGTTTTTTTGTCCGCGAATGTACGCGAATGTGCGTCATACATGGCGTTGCGAATACGCGCTGATAGGTGAGCCTGTTCCAAAACTAATCGACTGTGCGCTAACGCGCACGGTTTTGGAACAGCCTCAGGTATGTATTATTCGTATTTATTCGCGCCATTCGCGGACCAAAATTCTTAAGTTGTTGACAGGGGAAGGCGTGGCAGTTTGCCCATGCCCATTGCCGATTCTCCCGTCAACAACTGAGAGCCTGTTCAAAAACCCCATGGGACACAACCCTCCGCTGTGATTCGGGGGCGTTGCGGGGGTATCACCCGCAGAGGGGGATAGCGTAAGCCGCTCGCGGCTGGAGCGAAGGGGGAGACTTCCCCCTTTTTGGAGATTTTGAACAGACTCTAATGGAGCACAAACGTGATTATCTGCGGCGAGCCGCGCTTTCCTTCTTGGCCTTAACCCCTGCGGCAAAGCAACCGACAATAGAGTATGGCGGTAAACGCGGTGAGTAGTTTTGGTTCCCTGCCGGTCATGTCCGACCCGGGTTTGAGACGCGCGTCAAACGAAGGCGACACGCTGTTTGACCGGCTGTTGCGACAGAGGGCGGAATCGGACAAAACGCCGCCCCCGGCCGATAATTCCGCGAAAGTCAGGATCACCACCGATGACGAAAAAAAACTCTTTGAACAATGCCAGGCGCTTGAGACCTTTTTGATGAAGACCCTCGTCAACGGGATGCGGAAAACCGTGATGAAATCCGAATTGATCGATACCGGGTTTGCCGGAGAGATGTACGAGGATATGCTCTACGACGAGTACGCGCAATCTTTCACGAAAAACGCCGGATTCGGTCTGGCCGAAATGGCCTACCTTGAACTAACCGGCCAACGCGGACTCAGGCTTTCCCTTCAAGCATAGCCGGCTGTCGTTTTTCCCGTTAATCAGCGTTCCCTCAGAAACGGCGTAAGCGCGCGAAACGCCTTCCCCCGATGGCTTATCAGGTGCTTCTCCCCTTCCGGCAACTCCGCGATGGTCAACCCGCGTTCCGGCAGCAGAAAAATCGGATCATACCCGAAACCGCCTTTCCCCCGTGCCTCGCGGGCAATCTCCCCTTCTACCGTTTCCTGCGCCGTCACAAACCGGTTCTCGTCAAAAAGCAGAACCGTCGAACAGACAAACCGCGCCGCCCGGTTCTCGATGTCCCGCAATTCCTCAAGCAACAGCGCGTTTCTTTCGCCCGCGCCAATCTTCCTGCCATCCCGCTCGCCATACCGCGCCGAAAAAATCCCCGGTCTGCCTCCCAGCGCGTCAATACACAGCCCCGAATCATCCGCCAAAATCCCCGCACCGATCCCCGCACCGTCCAGCCCGCCTCGCTCGTTGAGCAAACGATACAAGACATGAGCCTTGATCAAGGCGTTTTCGAGAAACGTCCCCCCGTCCTCAACCGGGTCAAAATCCAGCCCGAAATCGGCGGGCAACTTCACCTCACACCCGACCCCCGCCAGCGTCAAAACTGCCTCCGCCTCCCGCGCCTTATGCCGGTTACCCGAAGCAAACAACAACACATGCATAGTCATTGTTTAACGGAGAAGCCGCTCCCTGTCAACAAGCCCTGAAAGCACCCGGCAAGCCACAATAGCAATGTCCTCTGTTTTACCCCAATGAGATTGTTCCAAAACCCAACTAAAGGGGGAACGCCTTCCACTGTCAACAACTTAAGCCAATGGAATATAAGAGTGGTCAACGGATCACACAGA
>JAISZQ010000361.1 GCA_031269165.1 Spirochaetaceae bacterium | reverse complement strand
GAATAATACATACCCATCAGCGCGTATTCGCAACGCCATGTATGGCGCACATTCGCGTACATTCGCGGACAAAAAAACTAAAAATCTGTGTGATCCGTTGACCACTCTTATATTCCATTTGCCTAGATATAGATGTTCGCCGGGTCGTTATGGTAGAATAGGGAGTATACGAGGGGAACTGACTTGGCGGTAGCGGAGTCTGCGGCCCCTAAAGAGGGGTCCGCGAATGAGCGCGAATGAGGTGGGCTATTCGTCTTCATTTGCGTTCATTCGCGGACGAAAAAAGTATTTGTTCGTGAGATTACGGGCCAATGGCCCAGAGGAGAGGTGAGTGTTTACCGACGTTCTTATTCTTGCGGGCGGGGTGGGGGAACGGCTCTGGCCGGCTTCCACGGTGGAGCGGCCCAAGCAGTTTATGCGGCTCTTTGGCGGGCGGAGTTTCTTGCAGGAGACGGTGGCGCGCGCCGCGCTCCTCGATGTTCCCGGAAAAATCATCATCGTTACCCGCAAACGATGGGTGGATATGACGGCAGAGGAGTTGCTCGCTCTTGCGGAAAAGGGCGCGGGCGGGAAAAAATTCCCCCTCGAAAAAATCGTGCTAATCGGCGAACCGTGCGGAAAAAATACCGCGCCGGCTGCCGCGCTTGTTTGCAATTATCTCTTGAAAGGGAGGGCCGCCGGGGAGACGCCCAACCTGCTGGTTCTGCCCAGCGACCACATCATCACCGATACGGAAAACTTTGTGCGGGACGGGGAGACGGCTTGTGCTTGTTCAATGAAAAACGCTATCGTCGTGTTCGGGATCCCGCCCCGGTCGGCGGAAACGGGCTTCGGGTATATAGAGGTGGCGGAAGGGGACGGCGATGGAAAAACGGCGAAGGTCGCGCGTTTTAAGGAAAAGCCGGACGAAAGAACCGCGAAAGAATACATCCGGTCGGGGAAGCATTATTGGAATTCGGGGCTGTACGGGTTCCGGCCCGATTTTTATTTGGGGGAACTGGCAAAATATGCCCCGGACGTGTTTCGCGCTTTTGATTCATGCGGGGGCGCCTTCACGCAGGATGCGGTCGGGGGCATCGGCGTGTTGCGCGATTCGGCGGATGCGGGTATCGAAGCGGCGTACCGGAACACGCCGTCGGTTTCCATCGACTATGCGGTGAGCGAAAAGAGCGATAGCGTGGTTATGGTAAAGGCGGCGTTCGATTGGGACGATGCGGGAACGTGGGACGCCGTGTCAAAATACGAGGAGGCGGCTTCAGGCCGTGCGGCGGCAGTTTTGTCCGAGAATAATTTTGTCTATTCTGATGTGCCGGTCGCGCTGTGCGGGGTGGAAGATTTGTGCGTGATTATCCAAAACGGCAGGGCGCTGGTGATGAAAAAGGGCTATGGCAACGAGGTAAAAAAGATAGCGGAGAAGGGGGTTTAACGTATGCAGGCGTTGATACTTGCGGCGGGAATGGGAAATCGGCTGGGGAAATATACCCGGAATAACACAAAATGTATGTTGTCCCTGAACGGGAAGACGCTTATCGAACGGGCGCTGGACGCGGTGTCCGGCGCGGGGATCCGCCGGTGCGTCATTGTCGCCGGGTACCAGAAGGAAAATCTCGTTTCGTTTCTGGGAAACAAGTATAGAGATGTTGAGATAGACTATGTTTTCAACGATGTGTATCACAAAACGAACAACATCTATTCGCTTTATCTTGCGAAAGACTATCTGGTGCGGGACGACACCGTACTATTGGAAAGCGATTTGATTTTTGAGGACACGTTGCTCTTAGACATCGTTTCCTCTCCGGAGAAAAATGTCGCGGCAGTGGCGAAGTGGGAAGCGTGGATGGACGGCACGGTTGTCCAGCTTTCGGGTGATAACGAAATTGCCGCGTTTATTCCCAAGAAGGCGTTTTCCTACGACCAAAAAGAAACCTACTATAAAACGGTGAACATCTATAAGTTTTCCCGCGAATTCTCCACCGCGATGTACGTGCCGTTTCTGGAAGCGTACATTCAGGCGATGGGCAACAACGAGTATTACGAGCAGGTTTTGCGGGTTATCGCCACGCTCGACCAGTGCGGGTTAAAGGCGTTTGTGCTTTCCCGGCAGAAATGGTATGAAATTGACGACGCGCAGGACAAGGACATCGCGGAAACCCTGTTTGCCGAGGACTCAGGCGCAAAACTGGATTTGATGGCGCGGCGTTACGGCGTTTACCGGCGTTTTCCCGGCCTCCTTGATTATTGTTATCTCGTGAATCCCTATTTTCCGCCGCCCCGCATGCGGGCCGAGATTCAGTCGTATTTCGACACGTTGCTTACCGAGTATCCTTCCGGGTTAAACGTGCAGAATCTGCTTGCCGCGAAATTATTCAATCTTGACGAGGCATATATCCTCGTGGGAAACGGCGCGGCGGAGTTGATTCGCGCCCTCGCGTTGAGCCTTTCCGGGACGGTCGGCATCGTCTATCCGAGTTTTAACGAATATGCGGAAAGTTTTGCGTTCAATCCCGCCGTCCGCCTTGCTTCCTTTATACCCGAAAACTTTGCGTATACAAAAGACGATGTAGCGGCGTATGCCAACGGAAACAATACGGTTTCCGCCGAATGCGACGCGCTGCTTTTGATAAACCCGGATAATCCGAGCGGCAATTATATCGCCCGTGCCGATGTTATCGCGCTTGCCGCGCAATTGAAAACGCGGGGGAAACGGTTGATTGTGGACGAGTCGTTTGTTGATTTTGCGGATGCGGAAGAGGAGGGGACTCTGTTACAAGATGACGTGCTCGCCGCCTATCCGAATATGGTCGTGATAAAAAGTTTAAGCAAGAGTTACGGGACCCCCGGCATTAGGCTTGGTGTGCTGGCATCGGGCGACTTACGTCTCATCGGGAATGTCCGCAAGAATATGTCTATCTGGAACATCAATGCTTTTGCCGAATATTTTTTGCAGATCATTGGCAAATACCAGAAGGATTATCAAGCGGCGTGTAAAAAGATCAAGGCTGAACGGGCGCGGTTTGGGAACGCGCTCCGTGAAACCGGCCTTTTTGATGTGTATCCGTCCGAGGCTAACTATTTTCTCTGCAAGTTGAAAAACGGCATGACCGCGCGGCGGTTCGCGGAAACCGTGCTTGCCGAGCAGGAGATTTTTATCAAAGACCTCACCGGAAAGAAGGGAATCCCAGGCGATGCTTTTATCCGGCTTGCGGTACGCGACGAAAACGACAACAACACTTTTATCGCGTGTGTGTCCAACCTCGCACAGGGAGGATATAGGACCCCCCCCCCCGTTATTAAACGACAAAACCGCCTCCTTTTTGTATTCGGGTTCCCCCGCTTCCGGCGGAAGGCCGCTCTCGTTTCCGGGCTAAACTTGACCACCTTGGCGCATTCGCGTTAACATAGTTGTAAGGGGATTCCATGAAGAGGCTTATTTATCTGGGGATGCGTGGCGATATTATTCATCCCGGCATTATCAACATCATCAATGAGGGCGCAAAGCGGGGCGAGTTGCTGGTGGGGCTCTTGACCGATCAGGCGATTGCGAGCCATAAGCGGTTGCCCTATCTGACCTACGAGCAACGGAAGGCTGTTGTCGAGCATATCAAGGGGGTGGCGCGTGTCGTTCCGCAGGAGGAATGGAGTTATGTCCCCAATGTGCGGAAGTACAAGCCGGACATGATCATTCACGGGGACGACTGGCAGTCGGGGCCGCTGCAAAAGGAACGCGAGGATGTGTTTGCGGCGATGGCGGAGCTGGGCGGCGAGGTGATCGAGATTCCGTATACGCATGGCGTGAATTCGAGCGCGTTAAACAACGCGATACGCGAGGTGGGGACGACGCCGGATATTCGCCTGAGGATGTTGCGCCGCCTGATCGACAATAAAAAAATCGTGCGGATCATGGAGGCGCATTCCGGCCTTTCCGGGCTGATCATCGAGAACTTGGAAACGCTGAAAGAGGACGGGCCGCATAGTTTTGACGGGATGTGGTCGTCGAGCCTCACGGATTCGGCGAGCAAGGGGAAGCCCGATATTGAGGCGGTGGATTTGACGACGCGGCTTCAGAGC
Organism: Spirochaetaceae bacterium; assembly: GCA_031269165.1. Taxonomy (GTDB): domain Bacteria; phylum Spirochaetota; class Spirochaetia; order Treponematales; family Breznakiellaceae; genus JAIRNN01. The sequence continues at coordinate 2,878 of JAISZQ010000361.1, read as the reverse complement.
CTCACCGACATTCTGGAATGTACGACAAAGCCGATCATCTTTGACGGCGACACCGGCGGGAAACCGGAACATTTTGTGTTTACGGTGCGGACGCTGGAACGGAACGGGGTGTCCGCGGTGATCATTGAGGATAAGGTGGGCTTAAAAAAGAATTCGCTTTTCGGGACGGATGTCCGGCAGGAACTGGCGGATATTGACGATTTTTGCGAGAAAATCGCGGCGGGAAAACGGGCGCAGGTAACACGCGATTTTATGATCATCGCGCGGCTTGAAAGCTTGATCGCGGGCTTTCCGGTGGAGGACGCGCTGGAACGGGCGAGCGCGTATGTCAAGGCGGGGGCCGACGGGGTGATGATTCACAGCAAAGAAAAATCGGGCGAGGACATCAAGGCGTTTTGTACGCGGTTTCGCGCAATGCATAAACATATTCCGATCGTGCTTGTTCCCACCACCTACAATACTTGGACGGAAAAAGAGTTGAGCGCGTGGGGCGCGAACATCATTATTTACGCGAACCATCTGCTCCGCGCCTCCTACCCGGCAATGGTCAACGCGGCAACATCAATCCTTGAACACGAGCGGTCGCTTGAGGCCGATTCGTTCTGTATGCCGATCAAGCAGATCTTGGAATTGATTCCGGGCGGGAAGTAGGGGAAATCGGGGAGGGTGAGAAGCAATGATTGAGGCGGCTTTCTTTTGCAACGAGTTGCGCGAGCGCGGGACGGATTTTTTTGCGGGGGTTCCCGATTCGCTTTTGAAACATCTTTGCGCGTATCTCGCCGAAAACGTTCCGGCCGACACGTATCATATTGCGGTGAACGAGGGGGCGGCGGTCGCGCTGGCGTGCGGGTATCATTTTGCCACGGGAAAGATTCCGCTTATTTTTATGCAGAATTCCGGTCTGGGTAACGCGGTGAATCCGTTGTTGTCGCTGGCTGACGGGGATGTGTACCGGGTGCCGCTTGTCCTCGTCATTGGGTGGCGCGGGGAGCCGGGTGTTCCCGATGAGCCGCAGCACAGCAAGCAAGGGCGGGTGACCCGCGAGTTGCTTGGGGCGATGGAGATACCGTTCGTTGTTTTGGCAAAGGAAGAGACGGCGGCGCGGCGGCAAGTCGCCGAATGTTATGAGTCGATTGCCCGAACCGGTTCCGCTTTCGCGTTTTTGGTGCAAAAAGACACGTTTTTGCCGTACCGCATGAAAAGCGATGAGGAAAGCGGGGCGTTGATGAGCCGTGAAGAGGCGATTGAGGCAGTCGTTACGTCCGCGCCCGGGGATCACGTCATCGTGTCGACGACCGGCATGGCCTCGCGTGAATTGTACGAGTTACGTGAAAAATACCGGATGGGGCACGAGCGGGATTTTCTCACGGTGGGGTCGATGGGCCATGCCTCGCAGATCGCGCTGGGGATCGCGCACGGTTGTGCCCGCAGTTGCGCTCGGCAAAAAAATCCGCTCAGGGTGATTGTTCTTGACGGAGACGGCGCGGTTTTGATGCATCTGGGCGCGCTTGCCTCGCTCGGTGTGGAAAAGCCTGAGAATGTCCTCCATATTGTGCTGAATAACCGCGCCCATGATTCCGTCGGCGGCCAGCCCACTATCGCGGGACACGTTGACCTATGCGGCATCGCGCGTGCTTGCGGCTACGAGCGGGTGTTGCGTGTGGAAACAAGGGCCGCGTTACAGGAGGCGTTAAAAAACACGGACAACGGGCTCACGTTTATTGAGGTGGTCGTGAAGAAAGGCTCAAGGCAGGATCTGGGCCGCCCGCGTTCGACGCCTGAGGAAAATAAGATCGCGTTGATGCGTTATGTGCAGTCTTTCTGACGGGAAACGGGACTGTGGTACTTCTCCGTGGAATATACCAATTGGTTTGGCGCGGGATGGGGGGCGTTGCGGGGGGCGGGCCACCCGCTGAGGGGGGTAGCGTAAGACCAAACAAAGGGAGATGGGGACGCGCTTGCGCGGGCACATCGACCGGAGCGCGTGTCTGGAGCGAGGGGGGAGACTTCCACCCCCAATCGGCTTGATATTTTCTGCGGAGAAGCACTACTTGCAAAAACGCGATTGAAAAGGCGTTTGCAAGAGTCGGTATGCGGCATCCTTTCCTCTATTGTTCCGTGGAAATTGACCGTATAACGCATGGCTTGTTCAGAACGGCTCTTCTATCGCGGTGGAATATCATGCGTCGTCCGAATTGGACTGGCGGACATGGTACGACACGGCCGACAATGTTCCCTTTGATTTTTCAAAAGGGCCTTTGGTTCAATTTTGTGTCATTTCCAGAGAAAATGAAAATACGGAAATAATTATTTTGAGCCACCATAGTGCGGGTGATGGTATCGGGTATTTGGATCTCGTTAAAGACCTGTTATTGACACTGGATAATCGCATTGATGCAACGCCGCACATACCGCCTGCGGAAAGCGCGGATACATATTTCAAAGGGACGGTTCTTTTGGAACAGGCGGCGAAAGATTACGCGCAATGGCTTAACGGGGAATGGCGAAAAGGGCGTTTCCGAACCCATTCCGGCCGGGCGGGGGCTGCCCCAAGCAGGCGGGGACAGACCTCAGCCGCAATATTTGCGCGAAAACCGTCTCTCCAACGCCTTTTTTTCCGTTTTTCCCCGCCGCACGCCGCATTTATCCGTGTTTCCCCACCCCGGCACACCGGAAACACCCTGAAATTCGCGCTTTTTTCGCCCTTTTCCTAGTGGCGCGGGCAGACCTTTCCCAAGGCCATCGGCCAACGATGGCCCGCCGTCTTTGACCGGAGAATCGAGGCTGTCTGTAACGCCGTTTATGTCCGCTAACCGAGGGCTTTGCCCCCGGTTAGCCGGGTGGAAACACGGAGGAAAAAGTAAATTCGGGCGAAAAA
>JAISZQ010000243.1 GCA_031269165.1 Spirochaetaceae bacterium | reverse complement strand
GTGTTCGAAGGAGCCGGGGATGAGTTGCTCATCGAGGCAAACGGTAAGGAATAATCCCTGGGATTTATCAAAGTATTTATAACGGGCCATTATAGATAGAGTATAGCATGGGTTTTGTTGTTTAACTGCTTTTCCGACAGTCTCAGCGACAGCGTGCCATCGCCCAGCCGATGGCCCCAGAAAAAGTCTGCCCTCTGCCGCAATCCGCCGTTTTGAACCAGCCTCTACAGACGCTATCCACAGTTTGCATGATGTCGGGATACTGGCTCCGGCACCCCATTCGCTATTCACGAACCCCGCTTCATCTCTTGACCGCGTACACCTCAAACGTGTCGCCGAGTCCGAACGCCCGGCTGATCTTGAGGAGGGTGCTTTCTCCGAGAAACCGCATCCAGCGGGGAAAACGTTCGGGGTGATGGCCGGTAACCACGATCTCCTTTAGGTCAAACCCGGCGCGGCCAAGCAATTGCTTCACCCGGCGCGGATCCCAGATTGTCCGGTGGTCGGCGGGACTCTTTTCGAGAAATGTCTGGAGGTCTTTTCTGCCCGAAATCCCGCTTCGTGACGGCGTTGAAAAGGCGAAGACACCGCCCTTCTTCAACAGCGCGGCAACCGTTTTCAGAGCGTTTTGCACGTCGGTGATATGCTCAACCACATACCACATCGTTATCACGTCAAAATAGTTTTCTTCCCAGAACGAAACGTTGCCCGGCCCGATCCGGCAGTCGTCCGGGAAAAAGCCCTTGAGCGCGAATATACTGAGCTGGCCCTTGAGATACTGAACCGCGCTTTCCGCCGGGTCAAGCCCGATCGTCATGAAAAAGCCCGATTCCTGGGCCGCCTGGAGAAACGGGCCGTACGCGCAGCCAACATCCAAAATTTTTCGTAACGGCTGGAGAAGTTCAAATCGTGAAAGATGCGCCGCAACGTCTTTCGCCCCGGCACGTGCCGTAGCGCCTTCCTGCAACAACGGGAGGATATGCGCGATCCGTCCTGTCGCCGCCTTTTTGAGATTCGTAAAATCTTCTATATAGGTCTTGCCGTATTGCGCTTTGTAAAAGTCAAAAAAGTATTGCTCGGCGTATTCAATCGGCGGCTCATCGAGGCGGTCCATATAAACGACACCGCATTCCGGGCAGACCCGGTAGGTACGCCGGGGAAAACGCGCCACGATACGACCTCGCGGCCCACCGCATACGGGGCATTGCCTGAAGACTTGCGGCGATAACGACGCGATATAATCCGGCAGGGTAAGGGGCGTGTCCCCGGCGGGCTTGAGTTTCGCGGCTAATTTTTCGGTCTGCGGCTTCACTGTTTCGGCAACCCATCGTGCGGCTTCCCCCTCCGGCAGCCGGACAAGTTCCCGAATGCCGTCCAACGGCCGGAATCCCGCCTTTTTCGCAAGCGTCCGGTGTACGTCGCTCGGATGGTCGAGCAGCACGGGAACCCCAGCGGCAAGCGCCTCGTAGGCGGTAAGCCCGTAGTGCGTGATCACGAGGTCGAAGTCCGTAAGCCGCGTTTCCAGATGGGGGATCGGATTCGCCGGGGTAACGACGGTGAGCCTCATATCGCTTCGACCCATGAGCGCGAGGCAGGTCCTCTGTCCGAGGCCGTCCGAATCCTCTCCGCCGAAAGAGACCAGTACGCGGAGCCGCTCTGTGTTCGAAGCGGATTTTTCAAGGGGCAGAGGCGGCGGGAACGATGGGAAAACCGGAAGTCCTAAATCAGGCCGCCGCTCGTTGGGGGTAACGCCGCCTGAATCACAATGGAGAATGTCGAGCAGAAAGTCGAACTGTTCGCGGTCTTTACCGCCTTCGTCGATGCCGAGGACGGGCGCGAGTCCGTGGTAGATCAGGGCTTCTTCGGACAGGGTCTGGCAACGGTCGGTAACGATGAGGTCCCACGCGGTTTCGCGTATTGCGAAAAGGGGGATGCGGTTTTGCGCGTCGAATTCGCCGAGTACCGTCGCCGTATCTTCCTCGCTCCGGTTGCCGACGATGCAGAGCAGGGCGTTGAATCCCCGCGCCCGCAGTTCCGTCACGAGACGCGACGACCGGACGAGGTGGCCTGTCCCCCGGCCTTTTTCAAAAGACGCGACAACGAGGATGTTGTTCATAACGCCTCCGCTGCGGCGATGATCTCTTCTCCGGTATAAACGGGAAAAACGCCGTGCTCTGAAAGTTTTTCCCCGAGCCGTAGCGCCCGTTGGTAATCGTCTTCGGTATCCACGGTCAGGCGGATGCCGGGCCGCCGCCACTGAAGAGGCGCGAGCGGGCGGTGCAACATAAACAACTCGCCGTGACCGTAAAGATAGGGGCAGACGTGTTCGCGCTCGTTGGGTAACACCGCCTCCCGTTCCGCCCGGAGCAGGGCTTCTGCGGCAACGGACTCAACGCCCGCGCCGTAGGGAAGGCCGTGGTACGCCGCATAGTCCGCACCGGAAACCTCATTGTGTAGCATATTGGCGGCATCGGCAAAAACGAAGGGGTTGTCTCCCGTCGCCCGTATTACGCGGTCGGCATGGAGCGTCCGCACCGCGTTGCAGTAGCGGGCAAGCACATCGTCCTTCGGCCCGGTAACGATGGCGAACCCGTTTTGTTCCGCCAACGGGGCAAACGCTTCCGCGCACTCGGCGGGACAGGCGAGCGCGTAGCGGTCGGCGTTCACGGCCCGTAACGCCTCGAGTACCCGGCCAAGCAGAGGTTTTCCACCGAGGGGCAACAGGGCTTTACCGGGAAGCCGTGAAGAATCAAGGCGCGCTTGTACCACGACGGCGGTCATGGGGCGTTTTTTCCCTTACTTTTCTCCTTGTCCCAGTTTTGGAGCAAAGCGCGCACATCGCATTTCCAGCGATAGGCGTTAAGGCTCACCCAGACACGCGCAATCGAAAATTCGTGCCATGCATCGAGGAACGGTACGCCGGATTTGAGGAGAAAAAAGGGAAACCGCCGCAACGGAAGATAGGCGGCATCGGCCCGGTAAACCGGCGAGAGGTTTTTTAGATAGAAACGGCGGTAACTTTCCCCGATAACGATGTCGTCCTGAGCAAGTCCGGCGGTACGGACGATTTTTACGGCATCCGTTGACCGAATCCTTTCGCCCCAGGTATAGGCGCGGAGGCCGAAATCCATCAGTTGCCAGTATTCGTCCTCTATCGAGTTGTCATAACCGCCCAGCCGGACAAACAGTTCCCGGTTATACACGCCGATCCCTTCAAAGGGAAAGAGATGCCACGCCCCGGCGGCGGGAACGGCCAGCCTCGTGCGAAGGGACCGGGCGCCCTTTGACGATTCAAAAAGCGGTTGTATCGGCAGGGCGGTCCTCCTCTTGTCAAACATGAGCGGCACGGCGCACAAATCCCGCGCTTCCCCGGCAAGCGTCTCCGTCACAGCACGATCCGCCGCGGCACCATTATCGGACGGATCAAGAACACAGTCTTTGCGCAACACCAAGAAACAATCCTCCCGAAGCTCGGTCGCGGCGAGGTTTATCTGGCTTCCGGCGGACAAGGGCTCGCTCAACAGGACGAAGCGCACAAAGGGATAAGCCGCCGACAGTTGGCCTATATCGGGAACGAAACTTTTGGTCTCGTATTCTGTCTCACTTTTTTCATCGGTTTTTGTCTCGATTCTCGCCCCGATTCTCGTTTCAATGGAAAGAATCCAATCGAACCCGGCCTGTTTCAGACTGTGGTAGAGGCTCTCCCGATCGGTCAGTTCCCGGCAACTGAGCAGAACGACGCTTACCCCGGATCGGCCGCACCGTTCGCCGCCGACAACGGTGTACGCGGGAAGGCCGTCGTTAAAAGTTGTAGGTATACCATTCATCACATATCCCGCACAATCCCGCATACACGCCATCGCACTGGTCACGATAGGCGGCGTTGTTCCTTTCCCAAATCGCCTCAAGCGGCTCACGTAGCGCGTTCCCCAAGCGGCCGCTCCGTCCACCATTCTGTCCGCTCTCCTTGTCCGAAAGACGCGCCACGTCCTCCCGGCAGAACGGGACGCCGCCGTCAAGCAACACGGGGAAGTCCCGCATGAGGTGCCGGCAGGGATGGCGGCGCACCGGGGACAAATCCGCCGTGGAACGGTCGGGGAGAAGGCCGCCAAAGCAGTCGTATTTCTGGATGATCACCCGCGCGTCCCGGCCCTTCCAGTAACGGTAAAACCGTTCAACGTCATCCTCGTTGCCCTTGAGCCGGACCATCTGATGATAACTGTCGGCGGGAAAGTGTTTTTGAAAGACAGACTCAGGTTGCGGGTTTTCCAGCGACGGGGAAGGCGCGCCGACAATCCACGAGAGCGGGGCCATGCCGTTCAAGCGGGGAGCCGCGCGGGAAGCGGCCTCGGCATAGGCGGCAATCTCCGCCTCGTCCCAGTTGAACACGGCAGTCTCGACGACCAGCGACAGGGCGGGCCGTGCCAGCACCGCCTCGATAAACGCCCCGCGCCGGGAATGCAGAGCCGGTTCGCCCCACAAGGAAATGTCGATCACCGCGTCCCCGGCGAAAGCCGCGATCTTATCAAGCAGCACCGCAAAATCACGCTCATTCATTGCACAATCATGCTCCTTCGCCTCGGCTTTCCCTGTCTTTTGGGCAAGCGGGGCAAACGGGCAGATCGCGCAACCGGGCAGGTCGGGACACCGATGGGTTATCTGAACCGGAAAAAACGCGGGCAATGTCCGCAACAGTCCGGGCTTTTCCTTGATGATCCGCTCGACAAACAAGAGGCTGTCCTCCGCTTGCGCGATCCCCTCGTCAAAGAACCGTTTGCACAACAACAGGTTGCGCTTCGAGTCCGCCGTAAATGACAGCCGATAGGAGCGGTGGTCAATCGGGGCGACCTCCGTTTCTATATCAAACGAGTTTATGTCTTTTTGCAACACGAGGAAGAGCGAATCGCGGGTTACTTTCGCGGCCTTAAGCGTTTCGTCTTTGTCGAGCAGCTTGCCGAGGATGGCCGCCGTCCCCGGGGCAAGCACTTCAGGCGCGAACCCGTAGGCATACCCGTCGGCATACGAATAATCGGCGGGATAGCGCAGATGGCGTTCCGCAATCGCCTCCGCGAGTTTCGGATCGAGAAAGGGACTGTCCGCCCATGCGTAGTAGCACAGATCGAAACCCGCCGACACCGAAGCAAGCGCGTCAAATAACGTTTTGTTGTCCCACGACGGCCGGCAAACCGTTTCAATCGGGACGGAAAGCGGCGGCAGGAGGGGCGGCGGCACTTTATCCGTGAGGAAAAGGCAACATTTTCGCGCGCCGGGAAAAGCCGCCCCCCGCGACAAGGCCCATTCAAACGCCGATTTGTCTGTCGCCGATTTTTCTCTGGATTGGTCCCCGGACGCGCCCGCAGAAGGGCCGCCCAGCCCGCCCAGAAAAGCCGTTTCCGGCAGAGACCCGCCAAACAACACGACAAGCGCATTCATACTCGTACAATAGCACTATTTCGTCCTTTTGTCATTCCATACGTCGATGGCTTCATGCAGTTCGGTCATCAAATGGTCGATGGGATCGGGGTACTGGAAATCGTCATGAGGCGGGGCCTTCTCAAGCGGTTCAAAAAACTGGTGGACAGGCGTTCTGAGCACAACCGAAAGCCGCGTGAGCGTTTCAAAAGACGCGCCCTTCGTACCCTGTTCCAGTTCGTTGATAAAATTATGGGTAAGATCGACCTCCACCGACAGGGCAAGTTGCGAATAACCGGCGCTTTTACGAATACGCGCCAGATTGTGCCCGAACAGTTTTTTCACTTCCGCAAGTTTGCCGCTCACCACCTGCGATAGTTCCGCATCGTCGGAGCCCGAAGGCTCCCCATTTTGTTCGATCTTTGCCCTCGTGAACAAAGATACCACGCCGATTTTTCCCAATGCCGTCTCAGGACTCGCCGGACTTCGCCCCCGTCCGCCAACCCCTGTTTTTTGATTTTCCATGATTCAATAATTCTGGTTATTGGTAAAACAAGCAAATAGCGGGGAGATTTTCTTGTGTCGCTCAGAGTTGGTTGACATTGTCGAAACAAGATAAAGTTTTTTCTCTGAAAATAGAAAGCGGGGGATGCCGCTTGCGAAACGTCTGTGAACGGCGCAATCGGTGATTGCTCGTGATACTTGAGGCTGTTCCAAAACCCAGCGAAAGGGGGACGGCAACAGGTTGCCGCGTCTCCCCCTCGCTCCAGCCGCTTTGCGTCTTACGCTACCCCCTCTACGGGGGACAAACCATGCGGTGCATGGTTTTGTGGGCGTACCCCAAGCGTCCACGGACGGACGCGGGACTGAGTACGCCCCGGCCCGGAAGTCCGAAGCAGGACGCTGAGGGCTGTAGGGTACCACCCCCGCAGGCGACCCGCAGGGCTCGCCCCGCCCCCGGCCATCTCGTGCTTCGGCACACCGTCGCCGTACCGGTATGTAATATAAAAATGATTTTCTTAACTTACATTCGCGGCAACGGCTCGCCCGCGCGGAATTTCCGGCGGTATTCACCGGGACTCATGCCAAGGTGTCCGCAGGACACCCACACACCCGCCAGCCGCCGTTTGTCGGTATCGTAGGGGGAACTCGTTAGAAAATACTTTCTATAATATCTTCAAAATCGCGCCTTGTATGCTGTTCCCCATTTTTCCATAACCTCAATAATGGGCCTGAGCGTTTCCCCCAATTCACTTAAAGAATATTCAACCCTCGGAGGAACTTCCGCATAGATTTTCCGTCCCACAATGCCATCCTCCTCCAGAGCGCGCAAGTTGTCGGTCAAAACCTTTTGGCTGATACCGGCGATACTCTTCCGCAATTCGCCAAAACGCTTGGTTCCGGCGAGCAGATCGCGCAAAATCAGCAACTTCCACTTGTTGCCAATCAAATGTACCGTTGTGGCGACGGGACAAGCGGGCAATTCTTCTTTCGTTACCATACAAAACCCTCCATAGTTACTAAAAGATACCTAAGTAACAGTATAACCAAAACATACCATCTTGTCAATAGTTACTAAAAGCATACTATATAATAAAAAGGTGTCTACTTGATAATTCATATCAATACTACGATACTATATTTACATAGTAAATAGATGCCTACTTGACATATTGAAGCAACAATGTTATAGTAGTCCTACACTACATTTGAGGGTATCAACCCTTTCTTGTAGAATACATTTTTGAGGAGGTTTGCCATGAGCAAACTGAATGTGTTAGGCGCATGGAACGGCGGACGGGAAAAGTTTTTCGCCGGAAACAGCGCCCAGAGTTTTATGGGAGCCGGACTGGTTGCAATGGGCGGTTCATGCGGGTCGCCTGATACAAACCGCGAGCTTTGGGTGCTGCGGAAAGTTGACGGCAAAGGGAAACAACGCATATCGTCATTTTTTGGAGGCATATAAAGATGGATATAAAAGATTTTCCAGAGCCAGTACGACCCGACACTGAACGGATCAAGCTGGGGGAAAAGATAGCTTTTGGGCTCGTGAATATTGGAAATATTCCTATTCAAGCCCTGCTTAGCGGTTTCCTGCTGATCTTTTATACCGATGTGGCAGGACTCAACCCGGCGGCCGTGGCCACCATGTTCCTGGTGATGCGGGTCTTCGACGGGATAAACGATCCCATTATGGGTTTTGTGATCGACCACCTGCCCAGGACAAAAATGGGCCGTTTCCGCTCGTACCTGCTCTTAGGAACCGTCATTTGCTGTATCAACTTTATCCTGGTGTGGTTCGGCCCAGTATGGGCGCCGGCGGGCAAGTTATCGCCTATATTTCCTACCTGTTTCTGGGGATTACCTTCGACTTCATGGACATACCCCTCAACAGTATGCTCCCCGCTATAACCGACTCCGCGCATGAACGGAATGTTCTAAGCTCAGTGAAGAGAATAGGTATCATGACGGGTTCGACCCTCTTTGGCATGGCCGCTCCGCTCATCCTGGCAAACGCGGTGAACCGGCTGAACGGCTTTTATGCCCTTATCTTCTCCGGTGTGGCAGTGGTACTAGTATTTTCCATTATTGGTGTTATGGGTATCAAGGAACGAGTCGAGCCGGTGGCCGATGAAAAATACAAACTCAAGGATCTTGTCCCCATCCTTACCTGCCCTCCTGTGTTGGTTACTCTTATCGTTGCCATTATTGGAGGGATAGCCGCTATACAGCAACGTACCAGCAATATGTACTTCTGTACTTATGTCCTAGATAACAGGCTGGACGTGATGGCTTTCATATCCCTGTTCGGCATGGCTCAGATACTTCCCTGTATGGGGCCCGTGGCTATCTTGGGTAACAGGTTCGGCAAAAAGCCGGTATTTGTGACGGGCATCATCATCGCGGGACTTGTCCCTTTGTTCAGGTTCTTCGCGGTTACCAATATTCCTCTTATCTATATTACTACCTTTCTATCCAGTGTGGGAACCGGTTTTTTTATGACTTTGCTTTTGAGTATCTCTGCGGATAATGTGGACTATGTGGAATATACCAGGGGACAGCGGGCAGAGGGCGCGCTCTCTTCGCTTGTCTCCTTTGTGATTAAGGCTGCCATGGGTATTGGCGGGGCCATTCCCGGATATGTGCTGGCCGCCACAGGCTATGTGGCCAACCAGCCCCAGACAGAGACGGCAAAGATGGGGATTATGATGAATAATATTCTCATTCCCTCTATTCTAGTACTGATTTCCGGTCTGGTATTCGGCCTGGGATACGGGATCAACCGGGAAAAACTGGCCCAGATAATGGCAGCCCTGCGGGAACGGCGGGCCGCCAAGGCCCGGTAATAAATGAGGCTGTTCCAAAACCTCAAGTTTTGAAAGGCAAGTTTTGCTTGCCAAGCAACCTTTAAAAAGCGCAGTTTCGTACTTCAGCGAGGGCTTGTAAGCCCCAGAAACTGCAATGCTTTAGCTCAGCCTGTCAAAACTAACCGAGTTTTGGAACAGGCTCAAATTACTATTGCGGAGGTATATGATGAAAGATATGGAAACCATACTGGCGAAGCCGCCGGTTGAGTTTTGGCCCGATGTGCGCTGGTGGCTTGCCGAGGGCTTCCACACCGACGAGACCCTGAAAAAGGACATCGCCATGTTGTACGAGGCGGGGTTTGGGGCCGCCGAATTCCTCGCCATGGATGAAGATGGGATAGATCACCGTAAGTACGGCTGGGGTTCCGGGGAATGGACCCGCGATACCCACACCGTCATCAGGGAAACCACCGCCCGCGGGGCATGGGCGCCAGCTTTACCAGCGGCACCAACTGGTCAAACGCCAACCTTATCACCATCAAGCCCGATGACCGGGCCGCGGCCAAGGAACTGGACTTCACTGTGGAGTCCCTCAAGGCGGGAGCGTCCCGGTCAGGCCCCCTCCAAAAGGCTTTCATCAAAATGCCCAACGTAAACGTTCAGGAACTGGTGGCTGTGGTGGCCGCCAAAAAAACCGGCGCCGCCAATGGCAGGGTGTTCCTGGACAAGGACAGCGTG
>JAISZQ010000146.1 GCA_031269165.1 Spirochaetaceae bacterium | reverse complement strand
GAATCTCCGACCAGTACCGCTCTCCCCAAAGATGCGCCTTCCTTCCCGTCCGAATGTTAAAGCGGAGGGAGAACGTTTGCTTCATCCACTGCATAATCTTGGGCAGCTCAAGCCCGTTGGCGGGCTTGATGTAAAACGAGAGCCATGCCTCATTGAGCGCAAGCCCGCGCATCTCGAAGCCGAATTTCGCCTTCGTTTCGATGAGGACGCGGTAGAAGAGCACCACCGCCCACGCCAGCCGGAACAAAGGCTCGCCGACATTAATCTCGGTACGCACCTCGTACCAGACGTTTTCCGCTAATTCTCGTGGTAGCCGCATAAAAGCCTCCACAGTATATATGCGGTTGGGAACCGTCCTGCTTTAGTCGAACGCGAAAAAAGCGTGAAAAAGGTGAAAAACAGTGCGGTCTTGAAACAAACCAAGAAAAGAAAGGTCCGCGGATTGCGCGGATTAACACGGATCAAGCGGGGCATAATCCGTGAAAATCCGCGTCAATCCGTGGACAAAATTCTTACGTTGTTGACTGGGGAAGACTTTCCCCCTTTTGCGCAGTTTTGGAACCGATTCAAGAGGCATCGTATTCACGTTAGATTTGTTTTTCTCAGTTGGTTCGGCGGCTTGCCGTAAATTTTCTTGAACACGCGGTTAAAGTAGGCGCATTCCTTGAATCCGGTGTCAAGGGCAATGGCGTAAATCGGTTTGCCGGTGTGTAACAGCATTTCGGCGGCGATGGATACGCGCAGACGGTTGATGTATTCCCAGGGAGAAAGGCCGAGTTCCCGGCGAAAAATGCGGGTAAAGTAATCTTCGCTGACGTGTACCGATGCGGCAAGTTTCCACCGGGAAATTTGGGACGTGCCCATTTCGTCAATAAAAGGGAGTGCCTTCTTTACCAGTTTGCCGGTGGACACGGGAAGAATCTTGCCGCCATCCACGATTGAACAGAGCCGTTCGGTGAAGGCGCCCGAATATGCCGCCGCACGGTGGCAAAGAATCACGCGGGGCAAGAGGCAGATCTGTTCGACCGCCTCCCTATCGGTAATTCTATCGGGCAAAATGACCAGCGGCGTCATTGCGTCGCGCCTCCTGAAAGCCGTGATTGCTTCGGTGTCAAGCGTTCCCAGCATGACCGCCGCAGGCAAAAGCACCGCCGCCTGTTCGGTCAGTTCTTCCTTTGTACATAAGGTTGTGGAGAAGCCTTCAAACGGCAGACAAGTGTCAAATGCGGCGGCGATGATCCGTCGGTTTCGTTTCGGTTCCGGCTTTTCAGGCGGCCGACGGGGAAAAGTATCCTCAAACGCGCGGCTCACCGCCGATCGTAACTCTTCCAGAATCACGCCGTCATAAAAAGGTATGTTGTGAATAAAAAACCCGGCCGGGCGCTTCCCGCGAAAAAGCGGCGCGGCCATGAAAAATCCTGAGAAAAAGGACTCAGGGAGGGTTTTCCCAACACGAATGCCGGTCTTTGAAAAAGTCCATGTCGTCTCATGCATAATTTCGCCCCGGTCATCGTTATCCAATACCAGTGCCGCAGTATCAATCCCGATTTTTGGTAAATGCCGCGCAAGACTTTCTACCAGCGCGCGCTCGTCACGGACGCCCCGCAATGCGGATTTCAACGCATAGAGTACGTTTTGGAGCGTCTGCGTCCGGTACCGGGCCAAAAGATGGGTATGTTCGGTCAACTGCGCCTCCTCAAGACTCAACGCCGGCCGGTATGAGCATCCGCAAGACTCTCGCAGAATCACCGTACAGGGAAGGATCACGTCGTTTGCCCCATCCAGAGAACGGTTGCCGTCACAAAGGGCTTCAAAAAGGGAAAACGATGTTTCCGCGAGTTCGGCGTAGGGCAGCCTGACCGTTGAAAGTTGTTTGGGAAGCAATTTACTCTCAAATGAATCGTTAAAACCGCCCGCCCGGTAATCCTCCGCCATTTTGTAGCCCCGTTTTTCGAGATATTCGATGGCGGGGAAAATCATCATGTCGCTTGAGCCGATGAGCGTATCAAAGTCCCTGCCCGGCACGAGGGATCGTTTTTCCACCAGCACCTCGCAGGCAGCCCCGCCGTCACCCCAATCGAAAGCGGGGCTGACGAGCGTTTCGTTGACCGGAAGTCGCGCTTCAATCAGCGCATCCCGGTAGCCGTTAAACCGATCCTGCGCCGATTGATGGTCTTTGGGGCCGCGAAGGAACGCGATGTTTTCCGCCTGGTGCGCCCGAATAAAATGGGTAACAAGGTCTTTCATACCGTTGTAGGCGTCAAAAAGGACGCAGGGGTACGAGGAAACTTTATGCGAGATGCTTACAAAGGGCAACGTGCCGAGACCGTGGGGGAAGCCTGAGTATTCTTCAATCGAGACCGCGTTCCCGAATGACGAACTCCACCCGATGAGGCCGTCCAATTTGAGCGACGCGGCAAGCGAAAAAATCCGTCCGCGCAAATATTTCACGTCCGTTTCAGCGTTGTTTGTTCCGCCCAAAAAAACAAACAGCGTCCACCCGCGCCGTTCCGCCTCCCGAACAAAACTCGACCACACGTTTTCCGCGACCCCCATGTGAATCGACCCAAGCAAAAGACCAAGATTCCGGCTCATCAACGACACATGATAGCGCGTTTTCCCGAAAAAGCCTATACGAGAGTTGTTGAGAAAAACCGGCCCCCCTTCGGGGAGAGCACGCCCAAGAAGAAGGTGGGGGAAGTCGCGGCAAATTGCCGCCCCCTCGCTCCAGCCGCTTCGCGTCTTACGCTACCCCCTCTGCGGGGACAAAACCATGCGGTGCATGGTTTTGTGGGCGTACCCCAAGCGTCCACGGACGGACGCACTACTGAGTACGCCCCGACCGGAAACCCGAAGCAGGACGTTGAGGGTTGTAGGTC
>JAISZQ010000135.1 GCA_031269165.1 Spirochaetaceae bacterium | reverse complement strand
CGCCCTCCTCCTCAAAACCGTAAAAGAGGGGCGGCCCGTGGACGGCGTTCCGTTTTTGTCAGCCCCGGTCTCCTTATCCGGGGTCGGGACCGCCGTTCTTGAGCGCTGTTTCCGGCGCGAGCCCCCTTCGCGGAAAGGGAAAATGCCCCCGGCGGCTTGCCGTGGCCCCGCAATGACGGGGGTCGGCGCGCCCCGGCAACGAATGTTCGCGCGGTTCGTGATTTTTGTCTGAGTATGAAGAGGTACCCCGAAAACGGTGTGACTGCTTGGAAACCAGTACCGTAACCGGGGCTGCGCTAAACGCGAAAGAAGTATGCCGCTTCCTTCGTGTTTAGTCCTCTTTTTTATAAACGGGGGTCGGGCCTTAACGGGCCCCGGCTTCCGGGCTTTCCCCGTAGGGGAGGGCTTATTTTATTTTTAGGAGGAACTTTTATGAATAAAAAGTTCTTTATTATCGGTTTGACCGTCCTTCTGGGCGTGTCATTATTCTTACTGGGTTGCCCGACGGACGCGGACGGCGACGATTCGCCTGGGGGCAACTGGTACGACGCGCTGGGCAGCGGCTTCAGCGAAGTGGGCAACACCGTTACGGTAGCAGGCGATGTGAGGCTGGACAAACCGCTGACCATTCCTGCGGGCAAGACGCTCAAGATCGCGGCGGGCGGAACGCTTACCGTCGTCAGCGGCGGGTCGATCGTGGTGGACGCGGGCGTGGGTCTTGAGGTTGAAGCGGGCGCGGCACTGGCCGTCGAGAGCGGCGGGTCGCTCACGGCGACGGCGGCAACCGGCGTGACGGTCGCTCCGGGCGCGGCGCTGGTTGTTGAGGCGGCCGAATCTGTGGTTATCGGTAGCGTCGAGTTTCAGCCGGGCGCGTATGCGGGGATAACGGAGGTGACCGGGTCGCCGACGAGTCTGACTGCCGCGCTGGTTACGGAGTTGGGCGATGCCAACACATCGGTTAGCGGCGCGACGGTTACGCTGACAGCGGCCCCGACGATTTCCGGTAGTACAGTTACGGTTCCCTTTGGCGTAACGCTTGCCGTTGATGGTAGCGTAACACTCACCATTGGCAGTGGGAAGACACTCACGGTAGAGGGCACGCTCGACATACCGGATACGGGCGAGGTTGTGGTGGAAAGCGGGGGCGAATACGTCCTTGGGGCCAATGCAAGCGGCACGAACGAGGGCACGATCACCATCGAGTCAGGCGGCTCGACCTGGGGCAAAGGCGGCAATATCACGGGAGAAGGCGTGACCGTCGTTGAAAAGGGCGGCAAGGCGTTTCTCGACGCGGAGAATGGGGCTAAAATCTATATGATCGGCGACGCGCCTGTGCTAGACGGGGAGGCTGCGAACCTTGCGCCGATAATCCTGCTTACGGGTGCTGAGGCGGAACTTACCTTTAACAACACGACGTATAGGCTCGATGGCGACGCGACGCTCAACGGTATCTGGAACGGGAATAGCGAGAGTCCCGACAATGTCTTCTCCCTTGACGAATCGCAGACGCTGACGATTGGAACAGGCAGTACGCTTACTATCCCCAACCCAACAGACCCAATCCAAAGCACGGCATTGATGCTCCAAATGACTAGTAGCAGTGTCAGTCCCCTCGTGTTAGGCGAGTCCGAAGCCCAGATTGTTCTTGCTTCGAAGGCTGGTATCTACTTCTATGTGGATGATAGTGGGTTCACCGGTAGTATCGGCGACAAAGCGTGGAACAATTTCTACAGCGACGCCACCACCAAGGAAACGGTTAACAATATGCATGACGAAACCTATGTCTGGTCTGACGTCCTCGGAGACGGCAATGACGAAGGCTGGCTGGAGCAGTAATCGCCCTAACGTGTCCCCGGCGCACGGGCAAACAAGTTTGCCTTAGCCGAGGAAGCCCTCCGCCGAGCGGGACCCCGTTTGGCGGGGGGCTTTTTTTTCAGAGCGGCCCCACGGAAGAGGGGGTAGCGCGCGTTGCTCCACCCGCTCTACGGGCGGCCCGCTCGCAATGACGGGGAGGCTCGCTCTCCCCCGAAGGGGGATGCCCAGGCCCGTTCAAAGTAAATGACGTTGCCTTGGTTACCCCGCCGAATACACCCCGCCGTCACAGGCAACCATGAAGTCTTTTTCCAGTGCGGCAAGCGCGTCGTAAAGCCGGTCGGGTTCGATTCCGGTACGTTCGGCAAGATTGTTGGCGGAGGCCGGCCCTTCGGCAACAAGACTGCGGAGGATCGCGCCGCGCCACTGGCGGAAAGAACCCTCAAAACGGCTTTGACGGGTATAGTGCGCGCTACGACGGTTCGGGTTTGGGGCAGCCTTTTTCAACGCCGCGCCGTAGTCCATCAACGCCCAGTACCAGACACGGGGGTTATCCTCGCCGCAGAGCGATTCTTCGAGGATGCCGACAAGCTCGGTGTCGTGAACACGTTCCCGGTCGGCAAAAAAGAAATGGATCAGTGCGGCCCGAATGTTGGTTTCGATGAAGACGGCAGGGTAATCGTAGGCAAAACAGGCGACCGCCCCCGCCGTATACGAGCCGACGCCGGGAAGCGTGATAAGTTTTTCAGGCGTGTCCGGCACAACCCCACCGTATTCCCCGGCGATACGCCGCGCGCATTCCCAGAGAAAGCGGCCGCGCCGATTATACCCAAGCCCGTTCCACTCCCGCAGCGCGTCGGCAAGCGGAGCATCCGCCAAATCCCCCGGTTCAGGCCAAAGCCCCATCCACCGTTTCCAATAGGGAATGACCCGCTCAATCTGCGTCTGTTGCAGCATAAACTCGCTTACCAGCACCGGCCACGGCGCGGCGTTGAGCCGCCATGGAAGCGTATTCCTCCCCGACGTTTCATAGTAGCCCAAGACCGCTTTGCGAAACGCGGCAATTTCAGATGTCATAACCGCAAGTATAACGTGAATTTGACAACAAAGAGAAGGCGGGCGATGCGCGACCCAGCAATGCCGATTTCACATGAGATTAACCTTTATGATACAAGCCCGTTTCAAAATCTTACCTTTTTTCACTTTTTTTCGCGCTTTTTTCCCGTTTGATTAAAGCGCTATGGCTGGCAACGCCTTAATAGAGGGTACAAGGCTGTTTCAAAACTTCCGTTTTGGAACAGCCCCGCTTATATACAGGAAGGTTTCTATGAGAGGGCCAAGAGAATTAGCAGAAAACGTTTGGTACGAGGTGCGGACGGCGATTAATGTCGGCGAGCCTTTGTTCCAGTTGGCGTGGGCGGCGGTGCTTTTTTATCGAGTGCTCCGTGAGGCGAAAGGGCGTTTCGGCTTCGAGATGCGGGGGCTTGCGATTGAGGGGGTGTGGCTCACGTTCTATATCAAGCCCGCCGACGGGCTTAAACTGCCCAAGATTATGCAGTGGCTGAAGCAGACGTTCTCCGTCCGGTTGAACTTTCGCACGGGACGAACCGGACACGTCTGGGGGGAACGGTACTGGTCGGAGATCCTGGCGGGGGAGCCGCCGCCAGAGGCGAAAGAGGTGGACTGGGACGCGGTCGAGGCGGAGGCAAGCAAGCCGGTACCGGCGGGCGTGACCTACAAGTTATCTTGGGGCAGCCCCCGCCAGGCTGGAATGGGCTCGGAAACGCCTTTTTCGCCCGAATTTACTTTTTCCTCCGTGTTTCCGCCCGGCTAACCGGGGGCAAAGCCCCCGGTTAGCGGACAAAAACGGCATTACAGACAGCCTCGATTCCCCGGCCAAAGACGGCGGCCATCGTTGGCCGATGGCCTTGGGAGAGGTCTGTCCGCGCCGCTGGGAAAAAGGCGAAAAAGAAGCGAATTTCGGGCTGTTT
>JAISZQ010000134.1 GCA_031269165.1 Spirochaetaceae bacterium | reverse complement strand
TAGTTTTTTTGTCCGCGAATGTACGCGAATGTATGCGAATACGCGCTGATGGGTATGTATTATTCGTATTTATTCGCGCCATTCGCGGACCAAAATTCTTAAGTTGTTGACAGGGGGAGACTTCCCCCTCTTTCGGGATTCTTATGAGAGGAGAGCGCATCCCCCTTGTGGGGACCCCGATGGGCGGTCTAAAGACGTTTTGCGCGGTTTCCGGTATAATCGCTTCATGCACAATCATTCGATGAAAGGAACGGGCCTCAAGGCGGGCGATGTTGTCCACGGGTTTGAGATACGGGACGTGGCCGAGTATGACGAGTTGAAGGCGGCGGGGGGCGGGGCAGCGGATGTTGCCGGGGCGGCTTGCTCAGCCCTGGGGATTTTTGCGCGGCACGTGAAGAGCGGGGCGGAGGTTTTTCACGTCTTGAACGGCGATGAGGAGAACTTGTTCGCGTTTGCGTTTGGGACGGCGGTCAACAATTCGACGGGGGTCGCGCATATTGTCGAGCATACGGTGCTCTGCGGGTCGGAGCGGTATCCGCTGAAGGACGCGTTCCTCGTGCTTTGTCAGGGGAGCCTCCAGACGTACCTCAACGCGTGGACGTTTCCCGACAAGACGGTCTATCCGGCGAGTTCGGTGAACGAGGCGGATTATTTTAACCTGATGGCGGTCTATGCGGATGCGGTGTTCTGCCCGCGCCTCGACGAATGGGCGTTCATGCAGGAGGGGCACCGGCTGGAATATGCGGAGAACGGGCGGCTCGTCTCAAACGGCGTGGTCTACAATGAGATGAAGGGGGCCTACTCGTCTCTCGATGAATATGCCGATCACTGGTCGGTGAAGTCGGTGTTGCCGGACACGCCCTACGCCTTCGATTCGGGGGGCGACCCCGCCTGTATTCCCGATTTGACCTACCAAGCGTTTCGGGAGTTTCACCGGGAACGCTATAGTCCCGCGAACTGCAAGGTGTTTCTTGCGGGGAATATTCCGACGGAGAAGCAACTCAAGTTTCTTGACGAGCAGTATTTTTCGCGGCTGCCGACGGGCGCGTCTGGCGGGGCGTTTCCTCCGGTCGCGCGGGCGGCGCCGTGGAAGGAGCGGCGGGCGTTTACGGTGCGGTCTCCTGCCGGATCGAACGAGAAGGCGACGGTGTTTCTCTCGTGGCTTTGTCCTTCGAGAGACGGCAACGATGGTAACGATGATAACGATGCCGTGGAGACGCTCGCGTTGCAGGTGCTTTCGGAGATTCTCATGGGGCACGACGGGTCGCCGCTGTCGCGGGCCCTGGTTGAGTCGGGGCTGGGCGAGGATCTGGCCTCGTGCAGCGGGATTGAAGTCGAGTTGCGCGAGACGGTGTTTTCCGCCGGGTTGCGCGGGGTTTCCAAGAGAAGTGCGCTTTCTGAGAACGAGAAGGACAACGCGGTCGCCGTGTTGATAAAGCAGGAGTTACAAAGACTCGCCACGGACGGTATCGCGGCGGAGGACCTGGAGGCGGCACTCCTCTCGTTTGAGTTTTCCATTCGGGAGATTCGCCGCGCCCACGGGCCCTATGCGCTCGTGTGGTTGCGCCGCGCCCTTCGCGCTTGGATGCGGGGCGGCCACCCAACGGAGAGCCTCCTCATCATGCCGCGTTGGAACGAGTTGCAAAAGCGCATCGCCGCCAATCCCCGTTACTTTGAAGCGTTGATCGAAAAGGTTCTCTTGAACAACCCGCACGAGGCGCTCGTGGTGGTAAAGCCCGACAAGGCGTTTGTGGCGAAGCGGGAGAAGGAGGCGGCGCGTAAACTTGACGTGCTGGGGAAGTCCCTTACCGATGAAGAGCGGCAAGCGATACGGGACAAGACGGCGGCGATGGAGGCGAAGCAGAACATGCCCGACGCGTCTGAGTTGCTTGCGAAGATTCCCCATCTTTCGGTGAAAGATCTCTCCCGCTCGATTGATCGTGACCGTGTTCCCCGCGAACTCCATGACGCGGGCGGAATCCCCGTGCTGGCCCATCCCCTCTTCACCAACGGCATCAGTTACCTCGACTTCGCGTTTCCGCTTGACGTGCTGGCTCCAGAGGATTATCCGTGGCTGCCGCTCTTTTCGCGGGTTGTTACGAGTATCGGGGTTCCCGGCAAGGATTACGGCGCAATGGCGAGCCTCTTGGCGTGTACCCTGGGCGATATGCACACGGTGCTGCGTTCCGGCGGGATGGTGGAAGGCACCACGGGCGCCGTCGAAACGCCCTCCGGCAGGCTCGACGTGGCGGGCCGCGACTGGCTGATCTTCCGCGTGAAGATGCTGGACGAAAAGATTGCCCCCTCGCTAGACCTATTGTTGTCGCTGGTCAAAGACGCGAACTTCAACGACACGCGCCGTCTGCGCGACCTTATCCTTGAATTGAAGAACGAGGCCGATTCGAGTCTTGCTCCGGCGGGCCACAACTACGCGGCGTCGAGAACGGGAATGTACCTGTCGCGGGGACGGCTGGTGGCGGAACTCTGGCACGGCATCGCGCAGATTCAGTTTGTCCATACCCTGCTTGATCGGGACATCGGCGAGATAAAGCGGAAACTCATCGCCATCCGTGAATCCCTGCTCGCCAAATCGGGCCTCCTCGTGAACATCACCGGGGAGAACATTCCCGCCGCGCGGAAGGCGGTGCGGGACCGGTTCGCGCCGTTCGGCCCGGTGCAAAGACGCGGGGAACGCGCCGCCCGTGTGGAAGCGTTCTATCCGCTTTTTGACGTTGCCGGCCGGGCGTTGTTTACCCCTCATGCCGGAACTGCCGGGACAAAGATCGAGGTCTTTGCGTCGCCCTCCATGCAGACCGGGTTTGCGGCCGCGTCCTTTCCCGCCCTGCCGTTCAACGCGGAGGGTCACGCCGCCGAGCAGGTGCTCTGCCACCGGCTTTCCACCGGCGCGTTGTGGGAGGAACTCCGCATGAAGGGCGGGGCCTACGGCGCGTTTGCCCAAGCCGACGCGGTGGAAAAGGTCTTCTCGCTCTGCACCTACCGCGACCCTGCCCCATCCCAGTCCCTTGCGGCGTTTCCCCAGATACTGGAACACGAGGCCGGACAGGTTCTCGACCGGGACACGGTTGACAAGATGATCATCGGCACCTACGCCAAGATAAAACAGCCCAAGACCAGTGCCGAGAAGGGGGTCTCCGACTTATTCCGGTTTTTCAGCAATGTTGACGACGATATGCGGGAAAAAAATTTGGGGCGCGTTCTGGACACGGAGGCGGGGGACTTGGCGGCGGCGGCTCAGGCGGCGGGGAAGCGGTTCCCGGCCGGGGCGGCGGCGGTGATTGCCGGAGAACGGGAGGCCGCCCACGTAGCGGACGCGCTGGGTGTTGCCCTAACGCGCCTTCCGGTGTAACATAGCGGTATGCAAGCGTCTTTTCGGACTTCGTTTACGCCTCGCTTTACGCGGTTGCGGGTCGTGCTGGTGCTGGGTCTGCTGTTGCCGGTTTTCGCGGCCGCTCCGATTTCCGCTCAAGAGGAAGCCGCGCCTGTTACCGGACGGTCTGTGGATATGCGCGTCATCATCGACCCATCGTCATCCCTTTCCCGAGGCAGGGCGGGGGCGGTGAACTGGCTCTGTGATACGCTCGTTGACCGGACCTTGCGAAGCGGCGATTCCCTGTACCTTGTTGCCGCCGGGGAAACCGACGAGGTTATCTTTGACGGCATCATCGGCGATACCGAGCACAAAGAGGCGGTCAAGGAAAAAATCCGCGCGCTGAAAGAAATCGACGGGGCAAGTTACGCGGCAAAGACGCTGGAACGTGTTTTTGCCGCACGGTCGGCGGAACCGGAACGCGTCCCGGTAACGATGATCGTATGCGGCACCGACATCACGGCGGCGGGGAATCTCCTGCGCTACTCCCGAACGGAAAACTTTGCCTACTGGCGTGTAATCACGGTCGCCGAAGGGTTGGACGAAGACGTGAACCGCGCCCTGAAGAAGGCGATCTCCGCTCAGGAGTATTGATAACGGGGAAGTCCTGCCATGCACACGATTGCCGCCATTCTCGTCGCCTCCGGCTTCTCGCGTCGGTTCGGGAAGGAGGACAAGCTGCTCTCTCTGTTCAAGGGAAAACCGCTCGCCCGGTACACGCTGGAACTGGTAACCCGCATGAGCCGCTTCAATCCGGTAGTCTTCGTGGCGGCAAAGCCGGAAGTAGCCGCGCTGGCCGAGGATGCCGAAATCGCGCGTCCGGGCATTGATCTCCGCATCGTTCTCAACAGTCATCCCGACTACGGCCTTCGGGAAAGCGTCCGGCTTGGGGTAATCGCGGCGGGAGACGCCGACTTCTACGCCTTCTTTCCCTGCGATATGCCGTGGCTCGATGCCGCGACCGTCAACGCCGTACTCACCCGCGCCGCCCCCGGAAAAATCGTCCATCCGGTACACAACGGGCAACCGGGAAACCCCTGCGTCTTTGCCGCCGATTTCCGGGACACGCTTCTGTCGCTCGAAGCCGGAGCGCGGCCGCGAGACATCCAAAAACGGCGGCCTGAATGTGTCGTCGCGGTGGAAATCGCCGACAGCATGGCACTGGACGACATAGACCGTCCCGAGGAGATGGCGCGGTGCGCGAATTGAAAATGGAAAATGGATAATGGAAAATGAATGGAATGGGGATTAACCGCAGATTGCGCGGATTTTCGCGGATAAGAGGTGAAGTTGTCATTGCGAGTCGGCGGCAACATAGGTGCCGTTAGCGGCGAAGCAATCCAGACGGAGAAGGCGGGCGAACGCTTCGCGTTGCCTTCTGGATTGCTTCGCTCGGCAATTTGCCGCTCGCTCGCAATGACGAAGGGCTTGCCCACAATGACGGAGAGGTTGTCATTGCGAGTTGCGAAGCGGCGAAGCAATCCAAGCGGGGAAGGCATTCACACTATGACGCCGAGAAGCATTTAGCGGTCGCGGTTGCTGGTGCCGAAGTTTTCGAGGGTGGAGGACATGCGTTCCATCTGGTTGTAGGCGTTTTCCATCTGGCCGTATTGGGCCTTGAGGCTTTGTTCTTTCGTGGCAAGCTGGCGGTCGATGCTCTCGATGCGCTTGCGGCCGTCTCCGATGCTTCGGTCGAGGGAACTGGTTTTGAGGGCCACGATGCCGCCGGTCTCCACGTAGGGACGGGTGATGCGGTCGAGGTTGAAGGCGAGGCCGGAATCGATGATGAGGTCGCCGTCTGTGTCGAGGCCGAAGAGGGCTTGGAGGTCGGGGAGCCGGGCGGAGATCGCGGCGTCGAGGGCTTTTTCGTCGATTTGCATATAGCCGCGCAGTTTTGAACGGTCGAAGCCGCCCTGCCGCTGGACATCGGTGCCGATGCCGAACTCCGAGAGGAGGACCGATCGGCCGTCGGGGAGGCGGTAGGGCGAGGTGAAGGTGTTTTGCAGGGCGGTACGCAGTTGCGAGACGCCGGAATCTCCGGTAAACGCGCCGAGTCTTTTGCGTAAGTCTTCCCGCTCGGTGTCGGTCAGGTAGGTAAGCTCGTCGATAACGACGGGGTCGGTCCGCGACACGACGTTGAGCTCGGCCATGAGGCGGTTGTAGTTGCCGGCCAGCGTGATGAGGCTGTCTTTTACCGATTCGCGGTCGGGTTCGACGCCGAGGCGCACCGGATGTTCCGAGGGCGTGCGGACGGTGAGGGTCACGCCGGGGAGGAGGTCGTCGATGGTGTTCGCGGGCCGCGTTACTTCAATGCCGTCCATCGTGATAACGGCGTCCCGCGCCGTGGAGACCGGCTGTCGGGGACGGTAGGCCCCGAAGGGACTTTCCTCGGGCGCAACATTATCAATGCCGTTATCGGTTCCGGCGGCGGTCAGCTCAGCGTCCCCGCTCTCATCAGTCTCTTCATCGGTTGCTTCCGCTAACGTTTCAGTCGGGGGCGTTTCGGCGGGGGCGGGCGGCTGTCCCTCTTCGGGGGAAGGGGGAACAACCGGCGTTGGGTCGAAAAGCTGAATGTTCCGCAGACTTACTTCGCGGGACGTGTTGTTGTTTTCGATGCGGATAAAACTGACGGTCTTGTCCCCGGCGATGGGGGCAAGCGCGTACTGCTGGGCGCGGTAGCCCGTTTCGCCTGAGATCGCGGGAAGGGTGACGCTTGTCCCGTCGTCAAAGACGAGAGAGAGCACGTTCAGGTTCTGCGTGTTGCGGACGGCGGTTTCCTCGTCGTCGAGCATCAGGCTGTTCAACACATGGCGGCCGGTGAGCGGGTCGGTGATCTCCGTCTCGAACTTCAGCATCATCGACCGGGTAACCGAAATGCCGTCATTGAGCGGAATGTCGAGCGTGCTCATCGGACTTGCCGTGCTTGCGCCGCCCTGCAACTGTTCGAGGATCAAGTCGGACGCGCCTGCGTTGCCGCGAGAGGAGACCGGCTTGATATAGATGGTAACCGGCTCAGGCGGGGGCGCGGCTACGGGCGCGGATTGCGGCGGGGCGGCTTCCGCTCGTGCGACGGGTTGTTCTATCGCGGTGGCAGGGGAAGGCGAAACGGACGAGGCGTCCGGTTTCGCCGTGTTCGAGCGCGTTCCTGAGGCGGCAGTGGGTGTTGCTGTGGTTGCGGCCGCAGCCGTGGTTGCGGCATCGTCCTTTACCAGTATCCCCAGATCCAGTGCCAGCGTCAGAGCGGCATCACCGAAACCGAGCCGCGCATTGGCCCCGGTTTGGACGGACTCGATGAGAAACGCCTTTGACGTCTTGTCAACGTTAACAACGCGGCTCTGGATTTTTCCAGAACCGCGCCGATTCAGCGTGTCGGAAAATTCGGTAACCGAACCGCCGCGAAAGGTGAACGCCACATTCGACTCACCCGCCGTAAACCGATACTCGCCCGCCGGAACCTTGTAAGACGGATCCAGCGGCAACGACAAAAACCGGTCCGCCTCGGCAGTCTGCTTCACCGCGAAAAAATGCTCCGTCTCGGATGCCTCACGGTTCGCCTGAGCGGTAAGCACAGACGAGTCGTCCGAAACCGCAAGCCGCTCGTTAAAAGGGTTCTGGAAAGAATAGAGATTGCGCGCGCTATCCCGCATCGACGACATCCGCCTCCCCAGATCCTGCCAATACGTCTTCTGTGATTCAAGCGAAGCAACCGTCCCTTCGACACGATTCCGTGGAATCCGCTCGACCTGCATGAGACCTTCGATAATTTTGTCTGTGTCAAACCGGCTGTGAACACCGGGCACATAAATATCGGCCACCTATATCCTCTCCTCCATTATCGGCCTCGAAACCAAATGTTTTAAGAGAAGGATGCCTCCCCTGTCAACACGTTAAGACTTTTATCATAGACGCCGGATGGCGACAGATTGCGTCGTCACAGATTAAGCAGGTTTGATATAAGGAAAATCAGCATAACCTGCGAACCGTTTTTATTTTCTATCTGCTTAAAAGCCTGTTTAAAAACCCAGCAAGGAGGGGAAAGCCTTCCCCCTCGCTCCGGTCTACGCCCTACGCTACCCCCTTCAACGGGGACAAAACCATGCGGTGCATGGTAAGCGTTGCTTGGCTTGGTGGGCGTACCTTAAGCAAACCCGTTAAGCGCAAGCGGCGGTTTGCTCGGCGTCCACGGATGGACACACGACTGAGCACGCCCCAGCCCGGAAGTCCGAAGCAGGACGCTGAGGGCTGTGGGGAGACCCCCGTAACACCCCCTCCATGTCGGCGGCGGCTTGGTTCTCGGCAGTAAAGACGACTGAATAACCGCCCGGTCAATAGTGTATAACCGTATTCACTTAATGTCAAGGAACATTATCACTGTGTGTCGTTAATAAGTGATAAGTTCACCCCCTAAACTAACGAGGGAATCGTTCACCCCCCTCGGATAAGATAGGAGGATGAAATATACGATGAGCGCGAAAGAGCTGGCCCGGCTGGCGG
>JAISZQ010000128.1 GCA_031269165.1 Spirochaetaceae bacterium | reverse complement strand
TAGTTTTTTTGTCCGCGAATGTACGCGAATGTATGCGAATACGCGCTGATGGGTATGTATTATTCGTATTTATTCGCGCCATTCGCGGACCAAAATTCTTAAGTTGTTGACAGGGGGAGGCTTCCCCCTCCTTATGCTCCCCCTCACTCCGCTACAGCAGTTTCTTGAACTCGTCGTAGACGAACTGCACTTTCAGGCCGATGATGATCTGCACGGATGTCTTGCTGGGCCGGATGATGCCGGAAACGCCTGCCGATTTGATCTTTTTCTCGTTCACCAGCGCGTAGTCCTTCACTTCCAAGCGCAGACGGGTCGCGCAATACTCGCTCGAAGAGATGTTTCCTTTGCCGCCGAGTCCTTCGAGGCAGATCCGCGCAACTTCGGCGAAGTCCCCGCTCTTCAGCGTCACTTTTTTCTCCTGTTCCGCGATTTCTTCTTCGTCATCTTCGCGTCCCGGCGTTTTCAGGTTGAACTTGACGATGATGAAACGGAAGGCCGCGTAGTAAATTCCGGCGTAGATGAGGCCGGGGATGACGATGAGCCACGGACGAAGGGCCATCGGCGCGTTGGTGCTGAGCATGAGGTCGATAAAGCCCGCGCTGAAGTTGAACCCCGCGCGAATCGGCAAGAGAGAACAAATTGCCAGCGAAATACCCGCAAGGATCGCGTGTACCAGATAGAGCACCGGCGCGAGAAACATGAACGAGAACTCGATCGGCTCGGTGATACCGACAAAGAACGAAGCGAGGGCGGCGGAGAACAGAAGGCCGGCCGCGACTTTTTTCTTCGTGGTCTTTGCCGTGTGATACATCGCCAGACAAGCGGCGGGAAGGCCGAACATCATGATGGGGAAGAAGCCCGTCATATACTGTCCGGTAACGCCGAGGGTTCCCCCGCCTGACCAGAAGTTACCGAGGTCGTTGATGCCGGCCACGTCGAACCAGAAGACGCTATTCAAGGCGTGGTGCAGCCCGATGGGGATAAGCAACCGGTTGAGGAAGCCGTAGAGTCCCGCGCCCGCAGGTCCTGTCGCGACAATCGCTTCGCCAAACGAAACAAGGCCGTTGAACACGATCGGCCACACGAAGGCGAGGATCAGCGTTACCACGAGGGTCGCGCCCGCCGTAACGATGGCGACACAACGCCGCCCCGAGAAGAACGCCAGCACGTCCGGCAGTTTCGTCGTGTGGAACCGGTTGTAGCAGGCCGCCCCGATGAGGCCGGACACGATACCGATAAACTGGTTGTTCAGTTTGCCGAAAGCCGCCGGGGCTTCACCACCGGTAAACATCGCGTAGGCTGCCGGGGAAAGCAGGGTCTGAATCATCAGCCACGAGATAAGGGCGGCGAGCGCGGCGGTTCCTTCGCCGTCTTTCGACATCCCCACGCCGACACCGATGGCAAACAGAATCGCCATGTTGTCGATGATCGCGCCTCCCGCCTTGAGCAGGAATGCCGCGATGACGTTGTTGGCACCCCAGCCGGACGGGTCAATCCAGTACCCAATGCCCATCAGGATTGCCGCAACCGGCAGACAAGCCACCGGCAACATCAGGCTTTTGCCTAACTTCTGTAAATACCGCATCATAAAATGCCTCCAATAATTGATTGCTATGCGTTTAGATTTCATTTTTCAATGTCGCATAACTTTTCTCAATGCTGTATACGCGCATACGTTGTATGCGTACATACGTTGTATGTGTACATACGCTGTATGTGTACGAATTCCGTATACTGAATGTCCGTCGGATATGCCCCTATTGAGCATCCGCATCCCCCGCAACCGGGGCCAAACCTCACCCACTGCAAAACTACGTCATATCGTCCTCCTTATGCTCCATTTCCCTTTTCCGAAGGGAGCCCATCGGTGAAACGCGAAAACGGACAAAGGGGTAAAAACCCGTGAAAACGGCCTAAAATGGGTGTTGAAGGGCTTAAAACCTGTTCGTGGGGGGGGGGCACCCGCGATAAGGGAGGGGGTCACGAGAAAAATATCGGTAAAGAACAACGTTTTTTGCATAGCCAGCCTTTTATAGAGAACATCCCGCCCCGGCATTCAAGGGATTGAATACTTATACCACAACCGAAAAAATGTGTCAAGAGGCCCGCAAAAAAATGTCAAGGCGCAAGAGAAAGGTTACCTGAGATTGTTTCAAAACCCAAGCGAACGTTGTTCGCCGCGAACAACGTTCGGCAGATCCCCTCCTCGAGCGGGGTATAATCCGTGAAAATCCGCAGACAAAATGCTTTATGTATCGACCGTGGAGGACTTCCCCCTTAAACGGTTTTTTATTCCGCGAAGTCAAGAAACGAAAACACTTCCGGGATATGGGAATCGTAAATGCCATGCGGGTTGAGGGCCCAGCCCGGACTTTCGCTCACGGTTTTGTTGTGGTAGCGCAGGGCCTCGAAGCGGAAAAACGCGGCGCGGATATGGTCGCCCTCGTGAGGGGGAAAGGTTTTGCCGGGCAGCAATGTCCGCAGACCCTCCCACGGCAGCGCGATTTCCACCGTCCAGCCCCGGTCAACGACAGACGGGTCATTGAGAACACCGTCAACGGTTACCGCTGTTTTAAGGCCCGGATAGTCCCAGTCCATGAAGGCCCACCGCTTGCCCCGATGGTGTTTCTTGTAACGGCTGCCGTCCTGAAAACCACACAGCACATCGACATCATGGCGGAAAAGATCAAACTCAGGCGTGTCAAAGCGGCTTCCCCGTTTCAGCGCGTCCTGATACACAAAGAAAACCTCGTAGACCGTGTTGAGCGCGTTGATTTCAAGCTCGTAGTAACAGTCCTCGCCGCCCAGAAAAAGTTCCACGTCGTTATCAAACCACACAAGCGAATCCCGCTCTGTTTGGGAGGCCCGCACCGAAGGCTCCTCCAGCCAATAGGCCAGGTAAAGATTGGCCTCGTCCCAGAGGCTCGCCATCCGGGTATCGAAAAACGCCTGCTCCCCGCTTACCATATCAACAAAACGGCCCGATTTCTGCGCGTTCTGCCAACAGGGTTTGGCGAGATTCCCGTCAACAACGATGGGCTCGCGGACACGCCGGCTTGTATAACGCGCAAGGCGTTCCGGCGGAATTTGCCGGTGATACATCATGCTCATAACTGGTCTCCTTTCCCCTATTTTGCCCTATTGTCTCGTTGATTGCTAGAGTTGATTCAATGAAAAGAGGCTGGGCACACAAAACGTGCCTTGTCAAAACGTGAGGTTTTGAACAACCGCAACTTGTCGGCGCGTTCCCGATGGAATAAACGCTACCGATTACGGCGCTCTTCCTCCGTCTTACAATCAACACAAAGCAACGCGTAAGGAATCGCTTCCAGCCGGTTTTGCGGAATACGTTTTCCGCATTTGACGCACAGGCCGTACTTGCCGGTTTTTATCCGCGCGATGGCATTGTCAATGAGTTTGAACCGTTTCATCTCAGCCGCGCCGAGAGCCTCAATCATCTTGCGGTCAATGTCATCCGAAGCAACATCAACCTCATCTTTTGGCTCAAGATTCGGCGCACTTTCCATAAAACTCACCCCATTGTTTGTGAGAGACGCAATGATCTCCGCCTTGAGCGTGAGAAGAGACTCTTCCATTTTTTTTAAAAACGCATCATCCATAAACACCCCCTGCCTAAGACGAAGCACTCTACAAGATTTTATAAAAAATGTCAAGGGGGCGCGTTGCCTTCCTGTCATTGCGAGGGCGTAGCCCGAAGCAATCCAGACGGAATGAGGGTTAACCGCCGATTGCGCGGATTTGCGCGGATTATGCGGATAAGAGCCTGTTAAAAAATCCAGAAAAAGGGGGAAGTCTCCCCCTCGCTCCGGCCCTGCGGTCCTCCGCTACCCCCTCTACGGGGGTTTTCCACCCCCGTAACGCCCCCGAATCACAGCGGCGGCCTGTGTCCCGCAGGGTTTTTGAACAGGCTCTTAGCAGCGAAGCAATCAGGCGCCCCTTTGGGGCGAATGGAAAATGGAGAATTGAAAATGGAGAATGGCGCGCGCGGTGCGCGAATGGATAATGGAAAATTGAAAATGGAGAATGTCGTCATTGCGAACCCGCGGCAACACAGTTGCCGTTGGTGAAGCAATCCAGACTTGGAAACGGCGCATTCCCTTCCTATCATTTTCCATTATCCATTTATCATTTTCAATTCGCGCGAAGCGCGCATGGGTTGCTTCGCTCGGCTCGCAATGACGGGGAACCGCGGATTAACACGGATCGAGCGGGGTATAATCCGTGACGCCTTTTGGCACAAATGGCGCAATCCGCGTCAATCCGCGGACCAAAATTCTTACGTTGTTGACAGGGGGATGCTGAGGGGCTTTCACCGTACAACGCGCCCAAGGGCCTCCACGGCAGGTGGCCTATCCACACCCGCAAAATCGTGGTATACTTATGCCAATGCTTTCCTACATCATCCGCCGTCTGCTACTGATAATCCCGACACTCTGGGCGATTATCACGATCAATTTCTTCATTGTACAGATCGCGCCCGGCGGCCCGGTGGATCAGGCGATTGCCGAGAGTCAGGGGCTGGGGGGAGGAGGCGCGATGCTGGAACGTATCGCGGGAAGCGGAAATAGTGACCGGGTGTCGGCTGCGGCAACACGGAACCGGGGAGACAACAGTTACCGGGGAAGCCGGGGCCTCGACCCGGAAGTCATCGCGGAGATCGAGGCCCGCTACGGCTTCGACAAACCAATCGGCATTCGCTACCTCGAAATGCTGAAAAATTACGCGACCTTTAACTTTGGGGACAGCCTCTTCCGGGGCCGGTCGGTACTCGCCCTCATCGCCGAACGCCTCCCTGTGTCCGTGTCCATCGGCCTCTGGTCAACGCTGATCATCTACCTCGTGTCGATCCCCCTCGGCATCCGCAAAGCCGTCCGCAACGGCAGCAAGTTCGACACATGGACGAGCACCGCCGTCGTACTGGGCAACGCGATCCCCTCGTTCCTGTTCGCCGTCCTCCTCATCGTCCTCTTCTGCGGCGGCAGTTACCTCAAAATCTTCCCCCTGCGCGGCCTCGCCTCGGCGGATGCGGCCACCTTCAGCCTCCCCCACCGCATCCTCGACTACTTCTGGCACATCTGCCTCCCCGTCCTCACGATGGTCATCGGCGGCTTCGCGTCCCTCACCATGCTCACCAAGAACTCATTCCTCGACGAAATCCACAAACAATACGTCTTCACCGCCCGCGCAAAGGGCCTCACCGAAAAAAGCATCCTCGCAGGTCACGTCTTCCGCAACGCGATGCTCATCGTCATAGCCGGATTCCCCGCCGCCTTCATCTCGATGTTCTTCACCGGTTCCGTCCTCATCGAAGTCATCTTCTCGCTGGACGGCCTCGGCCTCCTCGGCTTCGAAGCCACCCTCCAGCGCGACTACCCCGTCATCTTCTCGACCCTCTACATCTTCACCCTGCTCGGCCTCGTCCTCTCCCTGATCTCCGACCTGATGTACACGATCATCGACCCCCGCATCGACTTCGAAGCCCGCCAATGAACACGAATCGCAAAGCATGAGGAGGGGGAAGTCTCCCCCTCGCTCCGGCCACGCAAACCCCTACAGGTTCAAAAAGGGTTTGCGCGTCCTCCGCTACCCCCTCTGCGGGTGAGTTCCCCCGCAACGCCCCCCATCCCGCCCCGCAGGGGCTTTCTGTGGGCATATCGCACCATGAACGGGCCGAGGCCCCCCGTCGGGGGGAGAATGTCTCTCTTCTGGATTGCTTCGCTCGGCAATTTGCCGCCCGCTCGCAATGACGCTGCGGGGGTTGTCATTGCGAGCCGCGAAGCGGCGAAACAATCCAGCAGGCCTATATCGGGATCCCGCTCAGGCTTGCATCCACTGTCAACAACTTAAGAATTTTGGTCCGCGAATGGCGCGAATAAATACGAATAATACATACCCGTCAGCGCGTATTCGCAACGCCATGTATGGCGCACATTCGCGTACATTCGCGGACAAAAAAACTAAAAATCTGCGCAATCCGCGGACCTTTCTTTTCTTTTTGCTTAAGTTGTTGACAGGGGAAACTTCCCCCCTCTTTACCCTGTTATTCAAGGTCTTGCAACAGGCGCAAAAGATACCCCTTAACGCATAACGCGGTTTTTGCCTTTCCACGTCTTTGCCGCCGCGATAAAGGCGGGTAAGTCCCGGCCCATGCTGGTGTAGAGGTCCTCGAAATAGGAGTCTTCCTCGTTGTAGAGCCGGTATAAGTCGAGGTACGCGTTGTTGATCCGCATCGTGGAAAACCCCCGGTAGTTTTCGGTTTCAAACAGTTCGTCGTAGCGGGCGGCGAAATCTTCTTGGGCGGCGGCGATGAGGGCGGCTTTTCGCGCCAGTTTTTCTTCGACGGAGGCCGCCTCGTCCGCATACACCGCGCCCAAGTCTTGTATGATTGACTGGACGAATCTGACAAACGCTTCGTTGTCGGCGTTTCCCGCGTCAATCGCCCGATATTCGTCTGAATCCGCGCCATAATACCGCTCGATGTAGCGGCGCGCCCCTTCTTTGCCGATAAACTCCGCGAGGCTCTCGTTAAACGCCGAATCGCTTTTGATGTAAATCGTCGCGTGAACCAGTTCGTGGATGATTAAGTCGGCGAGGCGGTGAACCGGGTAGCCGGTCATATACGAATACAGCGGATCGCGGAAAAACCCCAGCGTGCTGAACGCGTCCACCGGGCGCACCCACACGTCAAGGTTTTTTTGCCGCAACTTGTCGGCCTCCTTTCGCGCGTCCTCCCCGTTAAAAAAGCCTTTATACGGAACGCGGCCGACGACGGGAAACCACCACGTATGCCGTTCAAACGCGACCGGACTGCACGCCGAGACGATCGCCGCAAGATAATCGCGGTCAATAGCGACAAACTTTGTGTAATTCTTGCTTTGTTTAAGGCCGAGTTCCCCCATCGCAAAATCCCGGATACGGTTCACCTCCGCGACAAATTCCCGCTCGTTTTCCCCGATTGTCTCGATTTTTTCAAGCGGCACCGCGCGGTTCAGATACCCAAGAAACGCCGCCCCCTGCTTCATCGTGTAACAAGACGGAAAAAGCAACAAAAAAAGCGCGGTCAACGCGGCGGAAGCGACATAGGGCATATACATAAACGTTACCATAACAGCCTGTTTTGCGCCCGCTTTACGCCGTTTTACGGCCGGGCGGCTTTACGAACAATCAAGCGAACAACCGGGCTTCTATTATAAAACGCGCCGCGTCCGAGCGTCAACATCGTTTCGCGTAACCCATCGTTAGGCCTAGAGCCTGTTCCAAATCTCAGCAAAAGGGGGAAAGCCTTCCCCCTCGCTCCGGCCAGCTCAAACCATTGCGGGGGATACCCCGCAATGGTTTGAGCCGTCCTCCGCTACCCCCTTCTGCGGGGGATACCCCCGCAACGCCCCCGTCCGCTACCCCCTTCAACGGGACAAAACCATGCATGGTTTTGTGGGCGTACCCCAAGCGTCCATGGACGGACGCATTACCAAGTACGCCCCGGCCGGAAACCCGAAACAGGACGTTGAGGGTTGTAGGCTCCACCCCCGCCCCGCCCCCCGGATCACAGCGGAGAATTTCGTCCCGTGGGGTTCGCCCCGCCCGAAACTCCAGAAGCGGGCAAAGCCCGCGACCAAATCACAGCGGAAACTTGCGTCCCGTGGGGTTTTTGAACAGGCTCTAAGCGCAAGCGGACGGGGACAGCCCTCAGCCGCCCTGTTTGCGCGAAAACCGTCTCTCCAGCGCCTGCTCAGTTGTTGACCGGAGGGACGGCCCCCGCGCAATCTCCCCAATCCGGGCGTGCCGTGTAACTTTTTCAAAAATTTTTCACGTTTTTTCACGTTTTTTTAGCGATTTTCGTCGGGTACCGCTTGACAAGTGTTTGCGGGTGTGGTATAAGTATAGCCGATGCCTCGAATACGGGGCGTGATGCGCGGTTTTATTGGTTTTTACAGGATAAAAGTTGTATATGAATAAATTGGTGTTGTTGAATAAATTCCTCGTGACCCCCCTCCTTATCGCGGGTGCCCCCCCCCCCTCGGAG
This sequence comes from Spirochaetaceae bacterium, assembly GCA_031269165.1. Classification (GTDB taxonomy): domain Bacteria; phylum Spirochaetota; class Spirochaetia; order Treponematales; family Breznakiellaceae; genus JAIRNN01. The sequence goes on along the minus strand of JAISZQ010000128.1, from coordinate 8 downwards.
ATATTTTA
>JAISZQ010000089.1 GCA_031269165.1 Spirochaetaceae bacterium | reverse complement strand
GTAATCTCGCCGCCTGACATGGTGAATACGGCTCCTAGCATTACCCTCACGCCGCCGCTGTTGCTGTTCTTCCATTCTTTCCCGGCGGAGCGATTACCCGCAATCGTGCCGTTGGTCATTATGAAGGTTGAACCGGTAACAACTACGCCGCCGCCGTATGCGCCCCCTGTTGTGCTTGATACGCTATTGCCTGAAATGATGCCGCCTGACATGGTGAATACGGCCTTCTCACGAACCCACACGCCGCCGCCCCTCGCATTGGTACCGGCTATGGCAGTGTTACCCGTAATCGCTCCGCCCGACATGGTGAATACGGCCGCTTCATCGATTCGCACGCCGCCGCTGGCACTGTATTTGTCGCCTGATACGCTGTTACCCGTTATCTCACCGCCGGTCATCGTGAATACGGCCTCTTTACCGATGTTCACGCCGCCGCCCTCGCTTCCCTCTTTGCCGTTGGTGCTGTTGCCGGAAATCGCGCCCCCTTCCATCGTGAACGTTCCCCGCCACACATCAACGCCGCCGCCTGAGCTGTATATGTCGCCTGATGCGCTGTTGCCCGTTATCTCGCCTCCGGTCATGGTGAATACGGCCTCTTCACCGATGTTCACGCCGCCGCCTGAGCTTCCGTCTTTGCCCTGTGCGCTGTTGCCGGAAATCGCGCCGCTTTCCATCGTGAACGTTCCCTTGTACACCTCAACGCCGCCGCCTGAGGCGTGTGTATCACTTAAGCGGGTGTTGCCCGTAATCGCGCCGCTTTTCAGGATTAACGCGCTGTTTTCGTATATCCCGACGAGGGAATGATCGTTGTCCGGCAGCCCGGCCAGCATAACGCCGTCAAGGGTGAGTTGACGGCGGCGGTCCCGGTCGCCCCCGATGTTGAGGAGGCGTCCTTTGCTCGCGAGGTTGATCGTCCCGCTCCCGTTGATGACCGCTGCGCCGTCTCCCACGCGGAGGCTTCCCTCAACCCAGCCCTTGCCGTGGTCGCCGTGCCCCGATGTCTTCACCGTGCCGTTCACGGTCAAGACCGCGCCGTCCTCAAGTTCGAGGGCCGCACCCTCCGCCGTCAGGTCAAGCGTAACCCCCTCCGGCACGGTGAGGGCCTTTTTGAGCCCCACCCGGTCTGAGAGCGTTACCGTGCCGCCGCTCACTTTCGCGCTTCCCGCTTTGATCGCGTTGAGGTCCTTCGCCAGTTTTGCCGCCGCCGCCGCGTTGTTGCCGCCGCCCCCTGAATTCGTGGGCGCACTCGCGCACCCCCCCAGAACCACGGCAAACGCCAGCAATGCCGCCGGAATCCCCCACGTTACTCTTTTTTCTTTCATTTCTTTACTCCTTACGTTGCTATGCAACGTTGTTTCAGTATACACGAAAAGCCCGGCCGTTGTCGCGCGGGGCGCGAATGGAAAAGGGAGAATTGAAAATGGATAATGCCGTGTTTTGGACGCGGGGCGTTCTCCCTGGATTGCTTCGCTGCACTCGCAATGACGGGAGGCTTGCTCTCCCCCCGAAGGGGGGCCGAGGGTCGTTCCCCTCACGACACGCCCAAGGGCCTCCACGGCAGGTGGTCATTGCGAGGGCGTAGCCCGAAGCAATCCAGAGGAGAAGGCCCTCACACTGGATTGCTTCGCTCGGCAATGTGCCGCCCGCTCACAGGGGGCTTGTTCGCAATGACGGCGCGTTCTGCCCCCGTCATTTTCCATTATCCATTTCTCATTATCCATTCGCACGAAGCGCGCAATCCCCCACTTGACACTTTTTTTTGTTTCGTGGTATACTGACTTCATCGACCGGGGGTGTAGCTCAGTTGGCTAGAGCGTGTGAATGGCATTCACAAGGTCAGGGGTTCAATTCCCCTCACCTCCATGAAAAACCAGTCGTGTTATGCATCCTTTCAAACGGGGCTGTTCCAAAACTTGAGGTTTTGGAACAGCCTCAATTAGTTTTTGAACGGGCTCAAACACCATTAGCGCCTGTTCAAAAACCCCACGGGACGCAAGCCTTCGCCGTGATTCGGGGGCGTTGCGGGGGTGGGAAACCCCCGCTGAAGGGGGTAGCGGAGGACGCAAGTCCGTAGCGAGGGGGAAGGCGCGGCAACTTGCCGATTCCCCCTTTTGCTGGGTTTTTAAACAGGCTCAAACACCATTAGGGAATAAAGCTGTCGTAGAACCCAAGCGGCGGCTTTTTCACCAATTCGGCGACAAATGACGCATCGGCGAGCGTGGCGTAGGGGCCGAGCCTCACCCGGTAGAAGGTTTTGCTTTGTAAGCGCGTTTCGGTGATGACCGGGAAAAACTGGTATTGCCGAAGCAGCGTGGTGATTTTGTCGGCAACAGTCCGGTCGTCACTGGAAGATGCTTGTACCCAATAGCCCTTGTCGCCGGAGACAGGCTGGGGGACAGAAGCGGACGGAAACACCTGCGTAAGGTCAGGTGTCTGACGAGGCCCTGTGTCCGTACCTCTCGCATCCTCGCTTTTCCCGTCTTCTCTCTTCTCGGAAACGGGTGTTTCAGGAATCGGCGGCCGTTCCGATTGCGGAGAAGCGGCGGCTAATTCCGGTTTAGGCGACTGGTCCCGAAGCCGGGACATCGATAAAGCCGCATTGCTTGAAAAGAGCGGCTGGATATTGGCATGATTGACCGAAAGCGCGTCAATAAATTGCGTAACCGATTCACGAATAGCCGCTATGTTCTGATTTGACATCGAAACCGAGTTGTCAATCAAAAGATACACAAGGACGGAGCGGTTACTGCTGATCGGCGTATAGGTACGAACGACAAATTCTTTGGTGCCCTGCCAGTCTTTACCGGCTCTATAGTAGGGAACTATCTTTGAAGAGCTCAACGTTTCAGAAAAAGTAAATTGCCACTCGATGCCGCCGTTTGGTTCAACCCGTCCGGCAACGCTTGCCGTGGAGGAAGCCCCTTTTGCAAACCCTCCCAGCGTGATGTTTTCAAGATACGGCTGATTTCCCCTCGTGATAATTTTTCCGGCGATAAAATTCTGCCCTCGCGCCGGAGTGCTAAAACTGTCCAGCGCGATAAAGATTTCCGTGCCGTCAGGATAGGCCGGAGTAATAAAGCCGAAAGGCTGTAACGTCATTCCATTGGTAGCGGATGCGGCTATGTCCTGGAGCGTTTTCGTTAAATTACGTAACGGTATGCGGTAGACGTTGTGATCCGTGCTGGCCGCTGCCCGTAACGCCGCCCCGTAGTCCGCTTCGGTGATGGTGTCTGTTCCCTGTATACCGATAGAAACAGCCGTGATTTTTTTTCCGCCTATCCGCTTGTCCTCAATGGTTTTTTTGATAAAGTTCTGGTATGCGGCAATGTTTTTGAACGACAGTCCGTCTATCCGTTCAAACGAGGAATCGGTCGAAGCCGTGTCGAGACCGTCTGTGATGGTAACGAGCAGGATAGTGTCAAATTTGGACAAAGCGCCGTTCGCATCCCAGCCGTTTATCCGGTTTATCGCGCTGTGGACGGCATAGTAGAGCGATGTTCCGGGAAGCGTAGACCGTCCATAACTCTGATTGAAGAGAGAAACCAGCCGGGATTTCGCGCCGCTGTCTATGAGGCTTATCACCGCCGGTTTGTTCGCCGTTTCGGTCAATTCAAAGAGCCGGTTTGAGAAATAGCCCATCGAGAAGAAAACCCCGCTGTTTTCAAAGACCGATTTCTGTATCGGCGGCGTACTTGCCACTTCAGACCCTGTTGCCGGCGGAGTATATGGCTGGGAGCCGCCCGTTTGCGGCGGCGGAAGGGTGTTTTCGGTAACCTGATTTGGAGCGGTCCCCGTTTGGCCGACGGGCGGTTCCGACGGAATCCACGCCGATGAGCCTGAGATCGCTTTACCGTAAGAAACGGCGGCTCGCGGGTGAGACGACTCCGCGCGGCGTTCTTTTGCTTTTCGCGGCTTGGTTTCGGGCAGTGTCTTTCCCGGTAACGCGCCGCCGATAATATAGTGGTACTCGGTATCGACAGCCAATGCGGAATCGGTATATACCGTCATGCCCGTAACGAGCGGCGTAAGAAGCACGTAAACTTCCGCTTTTTCGCCGGTGCTCCGGTAGAGACCGAACTGTCTCGCGTCATCGGGAGGGACTTTTTTCCAATCTATCGCTATCTGAGCACCCCCGCTGTCGGCATCATAAGCGGCCACCGACGCTTCGGGAAAATCACTCGATCCTGCCGCAAACATATACCCGGCGGCAAACAACGAAAGGAACATGCATAACACCCATTTTCGGCGCGTTGACAAAAACATACTCACCTTTTGACTATCGGAAATTTGCCGCTTTTTATTAACGTTGCTGCCAATAATAAGAATGGCTGTCCACGGGTTACCAAGATTACCCGGATTTTTCCATTAAAACCCGGCGCCGTTTACGGAGCAATCGGTGAAATCTGAGTAATCCGTGGGCCGTTCCTATAGGGACAGACGCTATCTATTGAGCGTAGACTTTTCTCTTTTTTTCCGATAATATGAAGGTATGACTGCATCCGAACTTCGCTCGAAGTATATCGCGTTTTTCACGGGCAAGGGGCACGCCCAAATTGAGGGGAAGAGTCTCCTGCCCGACAACGACCCGACGGTGCTTTTTACCACCGCCGGTATGCATCCGCTCGTGCCCTATCTCTTGGGAGCGGATCACCCGGCGGGGAAGCGGCTCGTTGACTACCAGAAGTGTATCCGCACCGGCGACATCGACGCGGTGGGGGATTTTTCGCATCTTACGTTTTTTGAGATGCTGGGTAACTGGAGTCTCGGCGATTATTTCAAGGAGGGGGCCATCGAGATGAGTTATGAGTTCCTCACCTCGCAGGAATGGCTGGGGATTCCGGCGGAGAAACTCGGCGTGACGGTGTTTGCGGGGGACGAGAACGCGCCCCGTGACGACGAGTCGGCGGCGGTGTGGCGGCGGCTGGGGATTCCCGAAAGCCGTATCAGTTTCAGGCCCAAAGAGGACAACTGGTGGGGGCCGGCGGGGGCAACAGGTCCGTGCGGCCCGGACTCGGAGATGTTTATCGACATGGGGAAAGACCCGTGCGGGCCGGATTGCGCGCCCGGTTGCGGTTGCGGCAAGTGGCTTGAGATCTGGAACGACGTGTTCATGCAGTACAACAAGGATGCGGACGGGAACTATCTCCCGCTTGCCCGCAAGTGCGTGGATACCGGCATGGGCATCGAGCGCACCGTGACGATCCTTAACGGAAAGAAAACGGTCTACGACACCGAGATTTTCGCCCCGATCATCGCCGCCGTGGAAAAGGCTGGCAACTATCGTTACGGCCCACCTGTCGTGGAGGCGATAGAGCCTGTCGTGACGAGAGAGCGCGAGGGCACCTCCTCCGGGGGCGAGAACGCGCTCCTTCCCTCGAAAGAGAACGCTCTCTGTCACCCGAAGGGGGACCCGATGCCCGTTCTCGATACGATAGGCCTAAGGGAAGCCCCTGGGGGCCTCGACAGGTCCGTGCGGATTATCTGCGATCACGTGCGTTCGTCGGTCTTTGTGCTGGGCGACCCGAAGGCCGTTACCCCGTCGAATGTGGGCGCGGGCTATGTGCTGAGGCGGCTTCTGCGCCGGGCCGTGCGCCACGGGCGGAAACTTGTCGGGCAAAACGCCGCCGATGAGAACGCGACAAAGACGACGGCCTTTTCTCTCGTGCCGGTGGCTCTGGCGGTCATCGAGCATTTCAAGGGGCCCTATCCCGAACTGGAACAGAAACGACGCTTTATAATAGAAGAAATTGAAAAAGAGGAGCAGAAATTCCTCGAGACCTTGCAGAAGGGCGAAAAGGAGTTTCAAAAACTGTTGCCGAATCTGCTCCGCGACCCAAAAAAGATCATGTCGGGCCGCCTCGCGTTCAAACTCTACGATACCTTTGGGTTTCCGATTGAGCTCACCGAGGAGTTGGCCGGGGAAAACGGGCTGACGGTGAACCGCGAGGAATTTGACGCGGCCTTTGCCAAACATCAGGAGACGAGCCGTGCCGGAAGCGAGCAGATTTTCAAGGGCGGGCTTGCCGACCATTCAGGCGTCACGACAAACTACCACACGGCGACCCACCTCTTGCACCAAGCGTTGCGGATCGTGCTGGGCGATCATGTCGCGCAGAAAGGGTCGAACATCACGCCTGAACGGATGCGCTTTGACTTTTCCCATCATCAGGCGATGACGCAGGAAGAGATAGCCCGTGTTGAGGCGGTTGTCAACGAACAGATACGGCGCGATCTTCCGGTTACGATGGACGTGATGAGCCTTGACGCGGCGAAGGCGGGCGGCGCGATCGCGCTTTTTGGCGAAAAATACGAAGCGCAGGTGAAGGTCTACACCATCGGCGATTTCAGCAAGGAGGTCTGCGGCGGCCCGCATGCGGAACGCTCAGGCGCGCTCGGCATCTTCAAGATCCAGAAAGAGCAGAGTTCGTCCCAAGGCGTACGCCGTATCCGCGCCGTTTTGCAATGACGGGTGGTATAGGTTGCTATGAACGACAAACGGAAAGAGAAACCGGACGATACACGTATTGAAAGACTCACGGTTCCGGTATCGGACAGCAAAGACGGCCGTGTTATTGTTTCTTTTTTCGACCACGATAGGGAGGCGTACGCCGATTTTATTCCGGCCTATGGCGGCGGCGCGCCCATCACGAGTGATTATCTCAAAACACTCCTGACACGGCTCAATATTGTGCACGGTGTGAAACACGAGGCCATTGAAAAGGCCGCGCTCGCCGCACGTCTTTCCAAACGGGTCCAAACCGACATCCTCATTGCGGAAGGAACCATGCCCGTTGCGGCCTGTCCCGCCTATTTTGTGAAGAATCAACATCTTGATAACGCGCACCCCGTCGCCGGAGACGATGAACAGGCCGATTACCGGAGATTTTCGCCGTTTGTCATCGTAAAAAAGGGACAGGTTCTTGCCGAAATCGTGCCGGAAACCGCAGGCCGGCCGGGGATAAACGTCCATGGAGAGGAGATGCCTTTTGAGACGCAGACGCCGCCCGGCCTCCAGTTTGGCGAGAACACCACGACCGACGGCACGTATTGCTATGCGGCAATCGACGGTCAATTGCTCGAAAAAAACGGCGTTCTTTCCGTCAGCAACAAACTGGTTATTCCGGGGGACGTGAATTTTACCACCGGTAACATCAATTTCCCCGGCGACGTCGAATTGAACGGGTCGGTGGCGGACGGCTTCAAAGTCTATGTCGGCGGAAACCTCGTCGCAAAACAGACCTTGAACGCGACCGACATCGTGGTAAAGGGCGGTCTCGAAGTCCGGGGCGGCATCATCGGACGGGGACAGGCCACGGTAAAAGCCGGGGGCGAAGTCAAGGCCCGGTTTGCCGAGAATTGCAAGATTGCCGCGCGGGGAAACATAACGATCGACATGGAAATTCTGAACGCGAGTATCTACACGATGGGGGCGCTCAATGTCGGGGACCGGGGTTTTATCATGGGGGCGGAAATCTACGCCGTACACGGCATGAAATGCGCAAAAATAGGCAGGACGGCGGGAAAAGCCTGTAAAATCCACGTGGGGGTTGATTTTACCGTGCAAAAAGAAATCGACAAAACCGTCAATCAGTCAAGGCCCCTTCACGCGAAACTGGATAAATTAAAAATGCTCATTTCGGCAAGCGAAGACGTTTCAGGCGACCGTTACCAGAACATGATCGCGTTACGCAACAAGCTGGATGCTGAAATACGGCGGCTGCAGACGGTGATCGACCAGTTGCAGACGAGGGTTGTCGTCGATGAAAAGGCGGCGGTCACGGTATATGGGGAAATCTCTCAAGGGACGCTGGTTGAAATCTGCCAAATCGCGCTTATTATCGACAAGCCCCTGAAGCGGGCAACGTTACGGCTTGATAAGGCGCGGGGAAAAATCGTTCAAACGGCGTAGACAAGAGCGGAGGCAGTTCCAAAACCTCACGTTTCGGGACAGCCTCAATTCGTTTTGGAACAGGCCCCATTAACGAGTGTTTGTCCATAATGTAGACACATTATGGACAAACTTCCTTAAAAAACGCATTTGCGAATGCAAATGCAATGTCTGTCCGCAAAGCAACCGACTTTGTGGACAGACACTAACTATGACGGAACAAATTGAAATTGAAAGTCAGTGTTCTATTCTCGATGAAAACGGAAGGCCCGCGCATTTCGGCTGGGCGCGAAGGCCGTTATATGTTTTTGAGCGGGACCGGCTCCATGCGCCGCGCCGGTATGTGACGGAATTCGACCGGTATTGTTTTTTTTCCCAGACCCATTTGTTTTTGTTTGAAATAGAAGATGCAGGCTTCTTGGGTTCTATCAGAATTACCTGCATTGCTTTGCGCGACAAGAAAACGGTAAAAACGATCTATACGTCGTCTTTTACGCTGGGAAGTTTCAACCTGCCCTCCGGCAGCGAAATCGGTTCGATACGGTTGCACCAAAAAAGGGCGCTGATCGAATTCTGGACGCGCCGCAACGGTTTCCGCATCATAAAGATAGACATTCCGCTTTTGGCGCATGGCATAAGTCTCCGGGGTGAGGTTGTGCTGATTGAGCCTGAGGGGGCGCAGCCGCTTTTGACGCATTCGGGATGGCATCGTGAAAGGGGCGCGTTCCGGTATTCGCGGACGTCACCTTGGTATTTTGTCGAAGGCGTGATGCAGTTGGGAAGTCAGGACGTTGTTTTTACGCGGGGCAACGCCTCATGCGTTTTCGACTGGGATCGCGGCCGCCGCCCCAAGACGGATGTTCAGTACCGGGCGCGCGGTTGCGGCATGTTCAAAAAAAAACAGATTAGCTTTGCGCTCGGCTACAGCACGGCGGATACCGATGCGGCGACCGAAAACGCTTTTTTCATCGACGGCAAATTGCACAAACTGAATCAGGTGACGTTTCAGATTTCCCCGAAGGACTGGCTTTTTCCCTGGCAGTTCACCAGCGCCGACGGGAAAATCGAAATGACGTTCCGCCCGGTTCTCTTTGAAACGGCGCGTAACCGCATCTTTCTTCACTCAATCGGCTTGCTCCAATTTTTCGGCTATTTTTCCGGGAAGGTTTTGCAGGATGACGGCCAGTTTTTCACCTTCAAAAACATTACCGGCTTTGCGGAACGCCGGAAAACCCGGTTTTAATGACGACGAACCGTCGCCGATTGCTATTGGCCTTCCTCTTACCTTTTTGGACTGCTTCACCCCGCAATTTGCCGCTCTACGAGCGGCTCGCTCGCAATAGGCGGGAATATTCATCCCGGTTGACCGTGTGGCACCGGCCCGTTTCGGGGGGCGCTCACAACGCGGCAATTTCGTCGAGGGAAAGTCCGGTCGCCCGGATTATTTTTTCAATAGGAACATCGAGGGCTTTCAGGGTTCGGGCGACTTCTTTTCGGCCTTCCGTCCATCCTTCCTGTCGGCCTTCCGTCCATCCTTTTTCAAGGGCGCCTTGTACGCGGGAATATTCATCCCGCTGCGCCTTCAGCCGCGCCTCGTAGATCATTCGGTTCGCCTCGTCTTGGCTCATCGCTTGCAGTTTGCAATACGCTTCCCGTATCATCGGGTTCTTCTTCGCCAGCATCTTGAATTCCTCCTCCGTTTCCGCTTTCAAAAACCGCAGCCAGTCTAACAGTTTGCCCTCTCCCTCCACAGGCACGCGCGCCAGATTCAGCGCGTGTATCTCCATCAGGTCGTTAAACGGAAAATGCTCCTCCGTTTCCAGCATCCGGTAGACCG
>JAISZQ010000080.1 GCA_031269165.1 Spirochaetaceae bacterium | reverse complement strand
AAGACTTTTGCTTATATATTCGTCGGTCCATATTGTTTCTTTGCTTCTTTGAAACAATTCCAGTTTTTCTTCAAACATATCTTTTATAATATACCGTTTATATAAAATTGTCAATGTTTTTGCAACAATTTGCCAAAAATTTCGCCTAACTCCCTATACACGCATCTCTTGGCGCGATACATCCCACAGGCCCGGTAATGCACTTTCGCTATATATACGCCCCCCGGCATAGTCCGTTTCGGCGGAATTAACAAACGTAATACCAAGGTCATTTTTGGAAGAAATTGCCAAAAGCGACTAATCCGACAGCCTCGTTATGCGGCGTTTTTTAACCCGCCATTTAAAAACGCCGTTTTGCAAGGCTTTAGCGAGGGTTTTTAAGCCCCAGAAACTGCAATAGCCGAAGGCGACAGCCTGTCAAAACTCTTTTCGTGTTTTGGAACAGGCTCATTGGTATAATAAATATAATGTATCGTATTGCGTTTTATTTCTTAAATGTAATCCATCATCAAAATGTACCGGATCAGGCGTGCTCAATTCCCCTCCCCATCGCATGCCTGCATTTTTGCAACCTGTAATAAAAGATTTAATTGCTTGGGGAAGGCTGCTATAATTCCCCAATGCGGAACTATTATACCATGTCCCGTTATAAACAATATTAACGTCAACTGCATGACCAACCAAATGATTTGATGTTGCAGATGGGGGAACTATTGCCGCCTTTACCGGAGAATCTGCTTGCCTAAAACCCTCACCCTGGACTTTTATTTGCAAATTATACTGCGCTGCCAATCTGTCCATGGTGTAGAGATAGGTCTCAAAACCTTCGTCGGCTATAACCACCTTGTCAAAATTATCCAGTGAATACTCATACAATTGCTGTGCCGATAACAATCCATTGCCAAACAACAGAACCAACAAGAAAGAATTTTCTCTTTTCATACAACACTCCTTTGAGGGATATTAATTTCCTTATACAAGGATAAGGTCTTATACCAAACAATTAAAATTTTGTCAATATGGAGTTTATCATTTTTTTTGTATTACGTTTAACTCCCCCTCTACGCGCTGGGTACAGCATACCCTATGACGCGATGAGTGCCAAGCGGATTATATCTGCGAAATCGCGGGAACACCCATTTTTTATCTCTCATCCCGCAAGCACCGCCGCTACCACCCGCTCGATCATCGCCTCCGTCATCCCCGGCCATATCGGGAGCGAAACCTCGTGCTCGTACGTCCGCATCGTTTCGGGGAAATCTTTCGGGCGCAGGTTGTAACGGGTACGGTAGTAGGGCATCGTGTGCAGGGGGATGAAATGCACGGACGCGCCGACCCCCTTCTCCTGCAATGCGGCGATGAATGCGGCGCGGTCGAGGCCCAGCGCATCGGGCTTTATCCGCAACGGGTACAGATGGTAGGCGTTGGACGGGCCGCCCGGCGGAAGCACAAAACGGTCATCGCCGCCAAAGGCTTCGTCATAACGCCGGGCAATGTTCCGCCGCATCGCCAGGAGGTCGTTCGCCCGCCTGAGTTGGACACGGCCTATCGCGGCCGGCACGTCGGGCAGGTTGTACTTGAAGCCCGGCTCGACAACCTCGTAGTACCAACTGGCTTTCGGGTCTGTGTAACGGGCAAAGATCGGGCGGTCGATGCCATGGCTCCGCAGAACGGATACCTGCCGGGCGATCTCCTCGTTTCGCGTAACGAGCATTCCGCCTTCGCCGGTGGCAAGCGTCTTGGTCGCGTAGAACGAAAAGACCCCGACATCCCCCACGCAACCGGCATATTCTCCGTTGGGCAAACGCGAAGGGAAAGAGTGGGCGGCATCCTCGATGACGGCTATCCCGTATGTTTGGGCGACACGCATAATTTCTTCCATATTACAGGGAAGGCCGCCGTAGTGGACCGGTATCACCGCCCGAGGCCGTCCACGGGGCCCGCCGTCCTGATAGGCAGTTTTGCCCGCCCGGAGCCGCGCCAACGTCGCTTCCAGTTTTTCAGGGTCGATGAGAAACCCGTCCTTTTCCACATCGACAAAAGCCACGTCGGCCCGTTCATACCGGACGACCTCGGCGGTGGCAGTAAACGTGAGCGAAGGAACCAGCACGACATCCCCCTCCCCGACCCCGGCTGCCTTGACCGCGAGATGCAGGCCGGAGGTGGCCGAATTCACGGCAAAGGCTTTTGGTACAACGGCGTTTGATGCAACGTCTTTTGGCACAACGTCTTGTGGTGTCCCGCCGCCAAGAAACGCGGCAAACTCCGTCTCGAAGGCAAGCGCCTCAGGCCCCGTCGTGAGCCAGCCGGAACGCAAAACGCGCAGAACGGCATCCTCTTCTTCAACGCCGATAAAGGGGCGCGCGAATGGTATCTTGTCCACCGATATAGTCTAGCAAATTTTTCTCGTTTCGGTTAGACTATACGTATGAAAGATCCTAATGACTTCAGAAATATCAAGGTCGCGCTCAGAAAAACGAGCCTCGTTGATTATCCGGGCAAAGTCGCCGTCGCACTGTTCTTTTGCGGTTGTAATCTTCGCTGTCCGTGGTGTTACAACTGGGAACTGGTCACGGCCCCGCCCGAAGATTTAACCGGTTTGAACGAGGCGTTCGCGCTCATCAGAAAACGGAAACATCTGTTGGGCGGCGTTGTCCTCTCAGGCGGCGAGCCAACCCTGCTGGGGGAATTGCCTGAGATAATAGTCGAGATCAAAAGCATGGGACTGCCTGTCAAACTCGACACCAACGGAATGTTGCCGGACGTGCTCAAGAAACTATGCGAGAACGAAAACACGAGGCCGGACTTCATTGCGATGGACATTAAACTGCCGCCGGAACGCTACATCGCGCTTACGGGCCGGAAGGATGACGGGCCGGACAAGGCGCGGGAGATTGCCGACAGAATACAGGAAAGCATCACGTTCATCCGCGAGTCGGGGGTAGAACACGAGTTTCGCTCCCTCCTATTGCCCGCTCCCCCCTTTTTTCCAAAAGACTTAGAAGTCATCAAAAACATCGCCGACGAGACGCTCAAAATCCGCGCGTTCCACGGCGGCAACTGCCTCGACGAAACGTGGAACCGATACAATTCGACCCATGTCTAAGAGCCTGTTCAGAATCTTTTCAAAGCCTGTTAAAAAACCCAGAAAAAGGGGGAAAGCCTTCCCCCACGCTACGGTCTACGCCCTCCGCTACCCCCTCTGCGGGGACAAAACCATGCGGTGCATGGTGACCCACGCAAGCGTGGGTTTGGTGGGCGTATCCCAAGCGTCCACGGACGGACGCATTACCGAAGCACACCTACGGTGTGCCACGCCCCGGCCGGAAACCCGAAACAGGACGTTGAGGGTTGGTTGTAGGCCACCCCCGTAACGCCCCCGAATCACAGCGGAAACTTGTATCCTGCGGAGTTTTGGAACAGGCTCACTTGACAGAAAGCCGTGGTTTTGTTATAGTTGAAAACCGAGGATTCTCAGAGAGGGCATGAGGCTAAACGTATGATAACGACAAAGACTGCTTGGACCACGGAGATAGACGATGTTGACGCGGCGGTTCGTTCGTTGCTTGAACAACTGGATATCGAACATTCGCTTCTTGCCCATTCGGTGGGGGTACTCACCTGTTTTCGGGACTTTATTTCAGGCGGCGTGGTCAAGGCGCTTTGCGATGCCCTCCCTTTTGATGTTGTCGGTTGCGGTTGTATCGGGAGTGCCTGTCAAGACACGGCGGGCGAGATGTTGCTCGTGCTTACGGTTTTTTCAAGTGATGATGTCGTGTTTCACGCCGGTGTCTCGGAGTCTCTGTCGGGCGGCGGCAACCCGTTCACCGACGCGTACACGAAAGCATGCGCGAACCTTCCCGATCCGCCCGCGCTCATCCTCCTCTATTCGCCGCATCTGTCGGGAATCGGTAACGACAAGACGTTGGGCCTTTTTTCAGAGGCCGCGCCCGGTGTGCCGATTTTCGGAACAATCTCCTCAAGTTTTGAGTTTCAGACCGACAAATACAGTACGCCGGTCGTGTTCAACCGCGAGGTATACGATGACAACGCGGGTTTTATCGTGCTGTCGGGGAATGTTCACCCGGAATTCTATATTACCGCCCTTGCCCCGCAAAATACCCAGAAGTCAAAAGCCGTCATAACCAAGACAAACGGCACCCGGGTGCTTGAGATCAACAACAAATCACCGTTGCTCTGGTTGCGCGATGCCGGTATAGACGACGATTCGTTTGCGACGCTCGCCTCGTTTCCGGTTGTCGTTGACTACCGGGACGGGACGCCTCCCGTGCCGCACGCGTTTTTGATAGATCCCAACGGTCATTTGATATCCAGTCTCTACATATATGAGGGCGTCGGCGTATCGCTGGGGGAAATGACCGACAAAGACGTTATGACGACCAGTGCCGCGCTGGTAAAGGAGATCGCCTCCCGCAGCACGGGGAAATCGTTTGTCTTTATGCACTCCTGTCTTTCCCGTTTGTTTGTGCTGGGCGTGGATACCACGGCGGAATTGGAACTGGTTCGCTCTTCTTTGGCCGGCACGGTTCCGTTTCATATCTGCTATTCGGGAGGGGAGATATGCCCGATTCGCAAAGAAAGCGGCGAAGAGATAAACCGCCTGCACAACTTTAGTTTTGTCGCCTGCACGCTGTAGTGCTACGCGAATGGATAATGGTAAATGGATAATCGGGGTGAGAGTGTCCCTCGTTGCGGGCGAGTCGCTCGTTAGAACCTGTTCAAAATCTCAGCAAAAGGGGGAAGTCTCCCCCTCGCTCCAAAGCCTACGGCTTTTCCGCTACCCCCTCTACGGGGGTTAGACCCCCGTAACGCCCCCGAATCCCGACTTTCAGCCATGGAGTTTCGGAAAAGTGGGACGAAGCCCCGCCCGAAATTCCAGAAGCGGGCAAAGCCCGCGACCGGATCACAGCG
>JAISZQ010000253.1 GCA_031269165.1 Spirochaetaceae bacterium | reverse complement strand
GATTTTTAGTTTTTTTGTCCGCGAATGTACGCGAATGTATGCGAATACGCGCTGATGGGTATGTATCATTCGTATTTATTCGCGCCATTCGCGGACCAAAATCCTTAAGTTGTTGACAGGGGGAAGTCTCCCCCTTCGCTCCGGTCTTCGCCCTCCGCTATCCCCCTCTACGGGGGTCAGACCCCCGTAACGCCCCCGAATCCCGACTTTCAGTCATGGAGTTTCGGAACAAGCGGGGCAAAGCCCGCGACCGAATCACAGCGGCGGCTTGCGTCCCGCAGGGTTTTTGAACAGGCTCTTAGAATAATTTCGATGTACTGCAATCTCTAGACAAACGTATGTTTCTGCGATACGCTCATGGTTTGGAGTTGTTCAAACAATACCATTGCGAGATTGGTTGAACCGGTATGCCGATGGGTAAAACGGGAGAAATTCGGACGAGGAGGACGAGACTCAAGGATGAAAATGAAAAGATTGCTTCTTGTTGGCGTGTTTTTTGGACTGGTATGTTCTCTTTATGCCAAAGGCAAGGCGGAGGCAGCAGAGCCCGATGCGACACCACCTGACCTGCCGACTGCTGTCGAGGAGCCGATGGCTGAAATTTTCCCTCCCGAAGAGGGGGCCGCGCCTCCGGCTCCCGTTTCCGCTCCTGTTCCCTTTTCCGCTCCGGCTCCCGTTTCCACTCCTGTTCCCGTTTCCACTCCGGCGCCCTTTTCCGCTCCCGTTTCAACTCCTGTGCCCCTTTCCGCTCCCGCACAGCAATATTCGGGACCGCGAATGCTGGCGGTGCTTCCCTTTACCGGGGTTACCACCGGCGACGGCGAGGCATTGGCCCTCCTTTTTTCCAATAACGCCAAATTGCGCGACACCTACAGTGTCGTGCCTTTGACACGCAATGCCCAGCAACGGGTAAAAACCGAACAGCAGAACAGCGCGATGACCGGCAATCAAACGCCGATTGATCTTATTATGGTGGGCATCGTTCGGAATATTCGCAACAACAATGTGTTGCTGGTGAATATTGTCGAATGTTCCACGCGGCAACTTATCGCCGGTGATTTCAGGATATACCGTGATCCTTCAGAGTTGCAGACGCTCATTCCCGCAATGGTTGAATATATGGTCGTTTCCGCGCAAAAGCCCAGAAGCGGTCTCCAGAAGATGGCGGTTACTCCCTTTGATACTCCGCAACCGGGGGTCAGTGCCGGGGAGGCTGAAATGCTGGCATTGTTGCTTTCGTCGGAGATAGCCTCAAGCGGTCAATACGCGGTTTTGCCGAGAATAGATCCGCTTCTCCAAGCGATGGAGATGGTTAATCAACTCTATGCCGCCGACACGTATGACACGACTCAGGCTAGTGCCGAGCTTGTGTTGACGAGCAGTGTGATCACGCTGGGGACGAAGAATCTTTTTGTTGCCCAGATAGAGCGGATCATTGACGGCGGTGTGGTTCATGGGGCCGAGGAAAGTTATGAAACGAGTTCGGACGGCATTATTCAGGTGATTCCCCGTCTTTCCCAAACGTTGACCGGTATCGCGTCCGGCAGGGCGATACCGCCTTCGAACACGCCGAACACGCCGGCAACGGCCCAGCCTTCCCCAACGCCTTCTTCGCCATCTTCCTCGGCGGCCTCGCCGCAACAGACCTATGTTCCTTCAGGGGGCGATTACCGTCCGACGGTGGTTGTCCCGCAAGGTACAACGACGGGAACAACAGGATCGGCGGGAAGCACGGGAGGCACGTACCCGGCGCCAAGCGGCGGAACAACCTACACGGCTCCGAGTTCCGGCACGACCTATACTCCGCCGCCCAGCACCACGTCACCGCAACAGTATTTTAATCCGCTGGCACCGCGATAACCGTGTCTGCGGGTAGCGAAGCCGCCCGTGGCGCGAAAACCGACGGGTGCGGCAGCGACCGCAACAAACTCCTCGTAAATAGGCGTGATGTGTGCTAATCTAGTGGTATGTCATTGTTGAAGGCGGTTACCGATGCGCTCGCGCTTGTGCCGGGGGACGCGACGTTGCTGGCGGCGGTGTCGGGCGGGGCCGACTCGACGGCGATGCTGGCTTCGTGCGCTTCTCTTCGAGAGCGGGCCTTTTGCAAGAAGGGCGGGCTTCGTGCCGTGTACGTTGACCACGGGTTGCGCCCAGTTGAGGAATGCGCGGGGGACGCGGAGGCGGTTCGCGCGTTGTGCGATGACCGGGGGGTCGGGTGTACGGTGGCAACGGTCGGGCGGGGACGGATTGAGGCGTGGGCGCGGGAAACGGGGTCGGGGATTGAGGCGGCGGCGCGGCATTTCCGGTACGAGGCGTTGCGGTGCGAGGCGGAAAGGGTAGGCGCGGATTTTATTCTGGTCGCGCATACGCGGGATGACGCGCGGGAGACGGCGTTGATGCGTTTCTTGCGGGGATCGGGGCCGCGCGGGCTGGCGTTGATGCCCCGGTTTGCGCCGGTGCCGGGCGCGGGGTTTCGTTCCGCGTCTGATGGCGGGGATTTTGTTCAGCGCGGGGATCGGGCTGGGGGCGTTGCGGGGGCGGAGCCCCCGCGGAGGGGGGTGCCGGCAGACCGTGCGGAGGAAGGGACGACCGGAGCGCGGGCTGGAGGCAGGGGGGAGACTTCCCCCCCCAAAATGATTTTTATG
>JAISZQ010000240.1 GCA_031269165.1 Spirochaetaceae bacterium | reverse complement strand
TTCGTCAACAGACATTCGTCTAACATCAATTCGTTCCATGCTTATGATTATATAATATGTTGGGTTGTTATGTCAAGCACTTATTATATACTATGTAATATTGCCGGGTCAGTAAAACTAAAAGATCTCATCGGCTTCAATCTAACCTTTGCCATAGGCGCGGTCATCATGATTATGGCACTAGTATTCGTACTCAGTTTGCGGATACGTTTTCAAAGAATAAAAAAATTTCATTTTTCTTTTGATAGTATAATCGCAAAAGAAGCCCTAATACCTGCTGTCTTACTGCTCTTTCTTTCAGTATCGTTCTTTGCGATAACATCATTTATCGCCATATATGGCAAGGGAAGTATTGGCAGCGACATAGGATATTTCTTTACCGTTTCCGCAGTGACCCTGCTTTTTACTAGGCCCCTGATTGGAAAGTTTGCCGACAAATACGGCCATATAAAAGTAATGATCCCGACCATGATCTCTTTCGCCGTTTCACTTATTATAATTAGTTTTTCCTCTTCCCTGCCCATGTTTCTGATTGCCGCTTTTTTTAACGCCTTCGGTTACGGTGCCTGCCAGCCCGCCATTCAGTCGCTTTGTATGAAGAGGGTACCAAAGGATAAAAGGGGTGCCGGTTCCGGCACCAGTTATATAGGGACCGATCTGGGAAGCCTAGCAGGCCCGGTGATAGCCGGTTCTATAGCCGGACAACTTGGTTATGCCGCAATGTGGCGTATAATGACTATTCCGATAATTATCGCGGCAATCCTAGTATTTATTTTCCGCCGTAACATTTCTTCCCAAGGCAATGATGGCTGAAAAAACTTTTATTAAAGATTTTACCAAAGGCAGCGTTATAAAGCAACTTCTCATTTTTTCCGGCCCGTTGATGCTTTCCAATCTTTTGCAGGTTTTTTATAATATGGTCGATATGATAGTGGTCGGCCGCTTTGTAGGAAGTGCCGGCCTTATCGCCGTTTCAGGCGGCGGCGATATTATGAATATAGGGACGACTATTTGTATGGGTTTTTCCGCCGCCGGACAGATAATGATTTCCCAGCATATAGGCCGTGGCAACAAGGAGGGCGTAAAGAAAACTATCGGCACTATGTACAGTTTCATGCTGCTATTTTCCCTGGTAATAACAGCCGCCGGTATTCTTTGCGCCGATTTGCTTCTTTCCGCGATAAATATTCCTTCCGAGGCATATTCGGGTGCTCGTTCATACTGTATTGTCTGCTTTTACGGGATGTTTTTCATTTTTGGTTACAATATCAACTCCGCGATTCTGCGTGGTATGGGCGATTCAAAGCTTCCTTTTATTTTTATCGCCATAGCGGCGGTTTTAAATCTTATACTCGATTTCGTTTTTGTTGTTGGCCTTGACCTTGGAACTTGGGGAGCGGCCCTCGCTACGGTGCTTGGTCAGGCCATCAGTTTTATCGCTTCTCTTGGGTATCTGTATAAAAAACGGCAAGTTTTTGGTTTTGATTTTAAACTAAGCAGTTTCGCTTTTGACAGCCCATCACTGATCAACTTGGTAAAGCTGGGGTTGCCTATGTCACTACAGCACTGCGTCGTTGTGTTTTCTAAACTCTTCGTCAATTCATATATTAACTCTTATGGCCTTATAATGTCGGCCGTTAATGCCATTGGAAGTAAAGTCGGTTTCTGTGCCAATATTGTGGCCCAGGCTCTCGGAACAGCCGGAACTTCGATGATAGGCCAAAACTTCGGCGCAGGTAAGAATGGACGTATCAGGAGTATCGTTTATACCAGTATCGGCTGCGGGCTAATCTTTACCATAACCTTATCGGTTATTATTATCTTATTCCCCGAGAACGTTTTTGGCTTCTTTGATCGTAATACTCTTGTACTTCAAACAGCGCATATATATGTCATTATCGCAGTCATGAATTTTAACGCCTTTATTCTGCGTTCATCAATGATGGCCTTTGTCAACGGTATCGGTTATGCCATGCTGTCCTTTGTCATTGGTATATGCGATGGTATCATCGGCCGGATATGTTTGGCGATCCTGCTTGGCGTTAACTTTAACATGGGTATCATGGGATTCTGGCTTGGCGATGTATTCGCCAGCTATATTCCTTTTATTATCGGCGGAGCCTATTTCTGGGTTGGTTCCTGGGAACGGAGAAAACTCGTGGTGCAATAGAACTTTGCCCTTGTGAACGGAAGAGTTTCGTAAGCTGAATGAGGTATGAGATGGGGGGAAACTGCGCTATGGGAAGGTGATTGTGGAACAGCCAGAGGGGAGGCCGAAAACGGAGCGGGAAAAGTATCCTGAAGAGGTCGAGATGTGGGTAGTACAGGCGAGAGAAGAGAGCGGTAGCGGTAAGGAAAAGGAGAGGGACGGTAAGAAAGAGATAAACTGGACGCTGTACACGAGCCACAAAGTGGAAACCCTGGAAGAGGCGGAGAAAATGATCGGGTATTATAAGAGCCTGTTCAATAACCCCGCAGGATGTAATCCTCCGCTGTGATTCGGGGGCGTTACGGGGGTGGTAAACCACCGTTGAAGGGGGTAGCGTAGGGCGTAGACCGAAGCGAGGGGGAAGACTTCCCCCCTTTTGCTGAGATTTTGAACAGGCTCTTAGCCTTGCGAAACTGCGTTTTTCGAGGTTGCTGGGCAAACAAAGTTTACTTTGTCAAAACTTGAGGTTTTAGAACAGCCTCAGATGGGTATAAACGGTAGCCGTAGAGGGAGTAGCGTAAAACGCGAAGCGGCTGGAGCGAGGGGACGGCAATTTGCCGCGACTTCCCCTTCTCCTTACTGGGGCTTGCTCTCCCCCGTAGGGGGATGCCGATACTCGTTCACCGTACGACGCGCCCAAAGGCCTCCACGGCAGGTGGCGTTCGCGCTGGTTGGCGAGAACTATGTGCGTGCGACTTCCAAAAACCGATCCATCTCCTCGTCGCTACCGATGGTTACCCGCAGATAGTCCGCGATGCGCGGGCGGTCGAAATGCCGGACGAGGATGCCGTTTTCGCGCAGCCTCTGAAACGCCTCTTTGCCGGACCGCGTTTTGTGCTTGATAAAGATAAAGTTCGCGCTTGACGGGAGCACGGTCCAGCCGTTTGGGGCAAGAGCAGCACAGACTCGTTCGCGGGTCTGGATGATACGACGGGCCAGCCCATCGTAATAGGCGGTCTCACGCACCGCCGCCAGAGCCGCGGCCTGGGCGATGCGGTCAACCGGGTAGGAATTGAAACTGTCGCGGACACGACAGAGGCCGTCGATTAATGCTTTGTCCCCCAGCGCAAAGCCCACACGGAGACCGGCCAGCGAGGCGCTCTTGGACAGCGTACGCACGACAAGCAGGTTTGGGTACGCCTTGACGAGGTCCACCGCCGAGAGGCCGGGGGCGGCAAAGTCGATGTACGCCTCGTCTATGATGGCCGTTTTGCCGATGCGGTGCTGGTGTTCCACAATCCGCGCAACAGCAATCTTCGCAAGGGCCAGTCCGGTCGGGGCGTTGGGGTTCGGGAAGATGAGTCCCGCGTTTTCCCGCAGATAGTCCGTCGCATCAAGCGTCCAGTCGTCACGGAGCGGCACCGTCTCGCAGGGAACGTCCCACAATGCGGCGTACACCGGGTAAAAACTGTAACTGACATCGGGGAACAAGACCGGCAATCCCTCGTGGGCGGCACGTCCGCTTTCAAAAAAGGCGGCAAACGCGAAGGCCAGCACCTCATCGGAGCCGTTGCCGACAAACACGTTTTCAGGTTCCACGCCGTACCGGGCCGCGATCGCGCCGCGCAGTTCCGTACAGGCCGGATCGGGATAGAGGCGCAAGGTCTCGGAGGCGGCGTTCCGCACCGCTTCGATCACCGAGGGCGGCGGGGGATAGGGGTTTTCGTTGGTGTTGAGTTTGATATAGGCCCTGTCCCGCGGCTGTTCGCCGGGAACGTAGGGTGTGAGGGAGGCGGCGCGAATGTTGAGATAGCCCCTCGGGGGCTTCCAAGAGTCTCCCGAAAAAGAACGCGGGCAGTCCCCCTTCGGGAGAGAACACGCGATTTCCTTTCGCAAGCCCTGATCTGTGGCAAAGCACGACCACGCGCCGGTATGGCAGACCCCCGCACTCGCCTCGACAACGGCAAGGAGCGCGTCACGGTCGCAGTCGGCCCTGAGGCGGCGAAGGCGCAAGGTCTGCCCGGAATTGGCCCCCTTCATCCACAGCACGTCTCGTGTCCGGGAATGGAGGCAGACATTGCCCCGGACGAACGTCTCGCGCACGGCCTCGCGGTCGGCGTAACCCGTCATCAGTACTTGCCCGTCCCGCGCCTCCTGAATGATCACGGGAATCATCCCGCCACACTTCTTCCAGTTAAGGCTTTCCCCGAAGGCTTCTCCAAGCGAAACTTTGCCCGTGTAGAGGGCCATTCCCAGTTGCACGTCCGCCCCTGCCTCCGCGACCATGCGAATCTCTTCTATGGTAGAGACTCCGCCCGCCACGGTGAGGAGGGTCGTGGGATCCCGCTCCTGCTTCACCGCTTCCTTGAGCGCGCGAAGGGCCTCTATGTCCGTGCCGCTCATCATTCCCTCGTTTTCCACGCTGGTAAAGAGAAGCTCGCCCGCAAGCGGCGCGACAGCGCGGGCGGTCTCGATGAGCGGAAGACCTGTGCGGGTCTTCCAGCCGTCCACCACGATCTCCCCTTCGCGGGCATCCACCGCCACGACAACCCGTTCCCGCCCAATCCGCCGGGCAAGCGCCTCAAGAAAGGCCAGGTTCGTTCCGAACCCGTTCGCGCCGAATTTCCCGTCAACGCGGAACGCCGTCGACCCGACGATAACCTTTTTCGCTCCCCAATCAATCAATCGCGCCGCATCGTCCACCGTCCGTACGCCGCCGCCCGCCCGGCATTCCCCCAGCGGGAGCACTGTGCGTATCAACGCGGCATTATCGCCCTTCCCCATCGCCGCATCAAGGTCGATGACCGCGATCTCGCCGTATTTGTCAAACTCGCGGGCAAGCGCCTCCACGTCATCCCGTTGCAACACGAGGTCTGCCCCCTGTTTAAGCTGGACAACCTTGCCGCCCTGAATATCTATCGACGCCACTACCATCGGCACCCCCTTATCAGCATAACCATAGCACATAACCGCCCCATGATAAACCGCCGGGCAGCACGCAAGCGCGAAGAGATACGGCAGGGAGACTTCCCCTTTGCAAGGCTTTAGCCTGAGAAACTGCGTTGCTTTAGCGCAGCCTGTCCAAAACCAATCGAGTTTTGGAACAGGCTCTCGTATCCCGACATGATGGTACCGGCGGATAAAAAGAGTATCTGGTAAAACAGAGAAGCCAAATACGGTCTTTACGCGCCGCAATGCGCGGGGCCTGTTTAAAAATCTTACCTTTTCCCATACTTTTTTTCACTTTTTTCGCGTTTGATTAAAGCAAGACGGTTCCCAACGCCTTAATAGAGGGTACAAGGCTGTTCCAAAACTTCTGTTTTGGAACAGCCCCATCTCTCTACAGGAAGGTGTCTATGAAAGGACCAAGAGAATTGGCGGAAAATGTCTGGTACGAAGTCCGTACCGAGATTAATGTCGGCGAGCCTTTGTTCCGGCTGGCGTGGGCGGTGACGCTCTTTTACCGCGT
>JAISZQ010000192.1 GCA_031269165.1 Spirochaetaceae bacterium | reverse complement strand
CAGGCGGGAACAGCATTGGAATGTCCCGGTCAACGTGAAAAAATCGCACACTCATATTCCCAGTATATCACTTGTCGGGCTTGTCGCGGTACCAGCCGGGCTAAGTCCCACAGGCTCCTAGCGTGGGCGGCGGTACTTTTCTGCCGCGTGCTCATCGAAACGAAAGGGCTCTTTCGTTTCGAGATGCGCGGGCTTAAAATCGAGGGCTACACGCTCTCGTTCTACATCAAGCCCGAAGACGGGTTCAAACTGCCCAAGATTATGCAATGGTTGAAACAGACGTTCTCGGTGCGGTTCAATTTTCGGACGGGGAGAACGGGACACGTCTGGGGGGACCGGTACTGGTCGGAGATTCTGGCGGGGGAGCCGCCGCCTGAAGCGAAAGAAGTTGACTGGGACGCGGTCGAGGCGGAGGCGAGCAAGCCGGTACCGGCGGGCATGACCTACAAGTTATCTTGGGGCAGCCCCCGCCCGGCTGGAATGGGGTCGGAAACGCCTTTTTCGCCCCAATTCACGTTCTCCTCCGTGTTTCCGCCCGGCTAACCGGGGGCGAAGCCCCCAGTTAGCGGACAAAAACGGCGTTACAAACGGTCTCGATTCTCCGCCCAGAGACGGCCTCAAGGAAAGGTCTGCCCGCGCCACCGGGAAAAAGGCGAAAAAGAAGCGAATTTCGGGCCGTTTCCGGTATGCCGGGTCGGGAAAACACGGATAAATGCGGCTCATAGCGGGAAAAAACGGAAAAAACGGCGTTGGAGAGACGGTTTTCGCGCAAATATTGCGGCTGAGGTCTGTCCCCGTCTGCTTGGGGCAGCCCCCACCCGGCTGGATTAGGATCGGAAACGTCTTTTTCGCCCCAATTCACGTTCTCCTCCGTGTTCCCGCCCAAAGACGGCATCGGCCAACAATAGCCTTGGGAGAAACCTACCCCTACCACAACGTAAAGTTTTGAAACAGCCTCCCAGACTCTATCCACAGTTTGAACCATGTCGGGATACCAGGGCAACGTCATTTCCTTTGATAACTTGGGCCTGTTCCAAAATTGCGCTGATTTCACCGATTAAACGAGGCAAAATCAATGTTAATCGGTGAAATCTGTGGACGTTTTATCAATTTCTTTGATTTAATCAGCGTTTCCCACCGGGGCCGGTTTTCCCGTCAACGCTTCGTAGGCCTTGCGGGCGGCTTCCTGTTCGGCGCTTTTTTTGCTGCGGCCAACGCACGGGCCGTAGTTTTTGCCGTGGACGGAGACTTCGACCCAGAAGGTTTTTTGGTGTTCCGCGCCGCCTGAGTCGGTACAGCGGTACAGGGGATAGGCTTTCCATTCGCGCTGGGAGAACTCTTGCAACAACGATTTGTAGTCGCGGTGATAGCCGTGTTCGGCGACCCGCTTGATCTCCGGCATGACGCACCGTTCCACGAAGGAAAACACGGCCTTGTAGCCGCTGTCGAGGTAAAGCGCCCCGATGACCGCCTCCACCGCATCGGCAAGCAGCGCGTTTTTTGTCCTGCCGCCCGACAACTCTTCGCCCTTGCCCAGAATCATCACGCCGTCAATCTGCAACTCGCGGGCGATGCCGCAGAGAATGTCTTCCGACACGACGACACTCTTTATCTTGGCCAGATCCCCTTCGCTCTTTTCGTCATAGTAACGATAGAGCAACGTCGCCGTGACGGCACCGAGAATAGCATCGCCCAAAAATTCGAGACGTTCGTTGTTGGTCTTGCCCCCCTCAGGACGTACCCCGAGGCGCACCCCGGCAATATGCGATTCATTCGCAACCGAACGATGCATGAGGGCAAGGTTCAACAACCGTATATTCTTAAACTTGATACCGGCGTTGTGGCAAAAGGAGCGCAGTTGATTCTTTCTTTCCGCGTTTATCTCAGGAAAAACCGCTTTCACTCACTTTTGCTGCGATTTGATAAACTCGTACGCGTCGCCGACGGTTTCAAATTCCTGGGCCTTCTCGTCAGGGATTTTGATACCGAAATCTTCCTCAATTTGGTACACGAGTTCGTAGGTGTCGAGGCTGTCCGCCCCTAAATCCTGCCTGAAAGACGATGAAAGCTCGATTTTGCTTTCATCCACGTCAAGTTTCTTGGCAATCAATGCCTTGATCTTCTCAAATAATTCCTCAGCCATACCATAACCCCTTGTTATTTCGGAATGATAACTTGCCGCCCCCGGTAAAAACCGCATTTTGGGCACACTCTATGCCGTAACACTTGGTTACCGCAGTTGGAACACGTAATAAAAGTCCTCGCGTCAAGTTTCATATTGATCGCTTGTCTCCGCCTCGTGCGGGCTTTCGACGTTTTTGCTCTCGGAACCGCCATGATAATACCTCTTCCCTTCTGGTGTTTATTCGGCTTTCTGCGGATCTTCCGCCGGACCGTCCGATTGGACATCTGCCCGATCGGCTTCCTCACGAACAGCACGGAGATCGGACGCTCGTCTATACAACGAGCGGGCAATTTCCACACCATCCGCGTTTGTGCCGGACACCAATGAATCTACCCCTATGATACCCGCCTTGAGTTTTTTTGTCAAGGCCTCACGCACAACGAGCGGCACAAAAGACGAAAAATCGCCGCCAAACGCGATAACTTCTTTCACGCCGGACGAATTGAGGTAGGCGAGTTCAGGAGAAGACGGCAAAAACACCGTTTCTGCTTTGGCGTAGAGCGCCTTATTCCAGAGGGCCATACTTGCCTCAGCGGAAAAGTCATCGGCGTTCCGCACCCCGCGCACCAAAATCTTGATGTCCGATTCCCGCATATAGTCGATAACCAACGCCGACGTGGCGGCAACCTTCACGTTCCGCATCTTACGGCAAAGCGCCTCCATGAGCGAAATCCGCTCCTCGACCGGAAAAAGATACTTCTTCCGGTTGTTCTGGGCGACAACCACATGCAACCCGGCAAACATCGCCGACGCCCGCTTGATAATGTCGAGATGCCCGAATGTCGGCGGATCAAACGACCCCGCATAAACCGCGATTTTTTTTCTTGCTCCCATAGTTTTTCCCCTGTCCGTCCCCAAAGTTATTGAGAAGGGGGAAGTCTCCCCCTCCGCTCCAGCCATCGCACAACCACAAGCCCAATCGGGCTTGTGGTTGTGCGATGGCTTCCGCTTACCCCCTCTACGGGGGCCAGCCCCCGTAACGCCCCCGCCCAAAGAGGCGTACTATAGCGGTATCGCTATTTCAGCCGGGAACACAGCCGCCGTCGGCAACGGTGCTCCCTATGGGCGGTGTGCTCCCGGTCTCCCGACGAATTTCCTTGCCCAATAGCACGAAAGATTCCCCCAACCTACCGACAAGCGACCATAATTATACAAAGTTTTTAACCTTCTTCTCATCGGACAGGTAGTCCGGGCCGGTATGCGCGATCGCGTAACTGCCGAGCGTTGCCGCCATGCAGTCGATGAGCGTGGCGCACGCGATAAGAAAAAACCCGATCGGCTTCAAGATCAGGTAACCAGTCTTAAACCCTTCCGGCGCCCAGAGACAGAGCGCGGCAAGTGCCACAATCGCGCCGTCTCCACTGTTTCGCCCCAGCATCAGCGACAGGAGCAGAGCGCGTCCCCAGATTTGCATGATTTGCTCAAATTCAATCTCAAGACTTGAGTAAGATTGGAGAATCACGATAAACGACACGGCGGCCACCATCGCGCTTCCCGCCCGGCCTATAGTCGCGTAAAGCAGGGGAGCAATGGCGTTGACCCGGCGGTTCACCCCCAAATTTTCCTTGGTATGGAGAAGAAGCACAGGAAGGGTAAAGTTTATGTCGCCTGAAAAGAAGGCGGCGATGGCCGGGCCGAGCGACCCGTAGAGTTTTTTCCACGGCGCGGACTTTTTCTTAGGACGAAAGAGATAGAGCAACAGCGGCAACACGACAAACGACAGAGACAGCGTGATGATAAGGAGCAGCCGGATAAGCCCCGAAAAAATGCCCTTCGTGAGCACCAAACGGTACTGCCATGCGTAATACGCGGCCAACACGATGACAACGATGCCGAGTATCTCTGAAAAAAACGCCGCTATATGGAAGAAAATCCGCGAGAATGAGTCGCACAAAGACAGCAACGGCTTTGAATACATCTTGTCGTACGAGAGCCCAATCGCCAAAAAAAACGCGAATACACACAAGGGAAACAGGAAAAGCCCGTCCCCGGCTAGCACGGAGAACATATTGGAAGGAAAAAGCTCAAAAGCCGATTGTTCCAGGGCAGGCGGCGCGATCTCGGCGGCGTTTTCCACGATGATGGGGATCCGGCCGCTGGGAAACAAGAGTCGCGCGGCACCGATCCCGAACGTCAGCACAACGACCGTCGTCGCCAGAATCACGAGAAAGGACTTCCCCACGAGCCCCCAGAACCTGCCTTCCTGACGCAACCGGTGAATCGCTATCGTCAGCGAAAAAACGACCAGTGGCGGCGCGACATAACGGCCGATGCGGAGCGCGAGTTGCGGCAAAAAGTCAATCACGTGCGCCAAGAGACTATTTTCCCGAAACGGCAACACCATGCCCAGCACAACCCCGATGACCGCGCCGGAAAACAGCTTAACCCAAACCTTCATAGTTATGAGTATACCGGAAACCGCCACAACAGGCAACCCCGAATGGGGCGTAACCGTTTGGTAATCTCCTAGACTTGTTAGGCCCAATCAAATCTGAAGTGCGAAAATAAGGGAGCATAGAAAAGGCATCGCCAAGTCCGGTAAAATAAAGTTGCAAAACCACATACCGGAGGAGAACGATGCCATACACCCATTTTACCAGAGACGAAAGAATCGCGCTACAGGCGATGACTGCCATGGGACTGCCCGTTTGTTACAGCGCGGTGATCATGGGGAAACATCCCGGCAGCGTTTACCGGGAGATAGCCCGGAACAGCGGGGGCGGGATATATAGCGGAGGGGAAGCCCAGCGGAAGGCGGGAGAGCGGCGGAGGGATTCCAGGGGGAGGCCGAAAACCGGCAACCCGCAACTGATGGCGGAAGTTGCCGCATTGTTCAAGGAAGACTGCTCGCCTGAGCAGATAGCGGGGCGGTTAAGGGTAACATACCCCGGGCAGGAGGAAATGCGAGTAAGTCATGAGACAATATACCAGTATTTGTATGGAGAAATGGACAAAGACCCGGAAATGAAGGGGCATTTCCGCCATCCGAGGGTAAAATGGAAGGCTCGGGGGGCCGCCGGGACCGCCGGGGACAGATTCCGGACCGGAAAATGACAGGCGAGCGCCCGGAAGCGGTTAATAAGAAGGTTCGTGTGGGGGACTGGGAGGGAGACACGATAGAAGGGGCGGGGAAAACGGCGTATATCGCGACTTTTGTCGGCAAGACCACAAAATTCCTCTTGGGGGAAGTCATGCCCAATAAAGCGGCGGCAACACTCGGCGCGGCGGTGGTCCGGGCATTCCGGTCAATTCCCGCCGGAAGCTTGAAAACCCTGACGGTGGATAACGGGAAAGAATTTTCAGGGCACAAAGCGCTGGCGCGGGATTTGCAGTGCGACATATATTTTGCCCATCCTTACCATTCATGGGAGCGGGGACTGAACGGGCACACCAACGGGCTGATACGGCAGTATCTTCCCAAAGGGACTTCCTTTGAAACGCTTGATCAAGAGCGGCTTGACACGATTGTTGAAAAAATCAAGGCTCTTGCCCATCGTCTCCGTAAGTCTTTAGAATACCGTACCCCAAACGAGGTCTTTTCGGAGCATTTATTCGCACTTCAGATTTGAACCGGCGTAATATAAAGTGATCCGCGAAGGCGAAAAATTCCAGCATGGCGGATTCCTGATGCGTGGAACCCAACAGGCGTCACGCCATGAACCCCCACGCTCGTTCCCTCATGAACACGCTTAAAAAACGTTATTCGCCAAAGACAAAGGCTTCTCGTTCATCAAAACGGTGGTAACGATCGGCATTATTCTTACCCTGAACGCGGCGGTGGGATTTTCCGCGATACGCTCCAGAGAAAGCGCGAAACGTGCCCCTCACGGTTCACGGGCTTCTTTCCGGTAAAAGGCCAGTGTCACGATGATGCCTATGCTGAGGAGGGCGATGTTCAGGGTGAAGGGGAGGATGCGGGAGAACCCGGAGAGGATACCGCCGATCCAGCCAAAGGGAGCGGTGGCGAGCATGATGATCATGTGCTGGATGGCCATCACGCGG
Organism: Spirochaetaceae bacterium; assembly: GCA_031269165.1. Classification (GTDB taxonomy): domain Bacteria; phylum Spirochaetota; class Spirochaetia; order Treponematales; family Breznakiellaceae; genus JAIRNN01. The sequence goes on along the minus strand of JAISZQ010000192.1, from coordinate 965 downwards.
GCGCGTTCCGCTTTGTTGACGTAGAGGGCGACGACCGACTCGGCGAGCATCATGAGACTGCCGTTGCCAAACCCGTCAAAGAAGAGTGACACGCAGAGCACCGCGTAGGTGGCAAGACCCCGTCCGCCGGGTGTCGCGATCAAGACGGCCTGTCCCGCGATGTAGGCGACGAACCCGATGACCAAGGGCCGTTTCAGGCGGACCGCGCCGGTGATGTGGGGAATGACGGTGAAAAGGAACACAATCGCCAGTACCGAGCGGAACATGGGGAAAAGCGGGAGGAGCGAGTCGGGGACGAGGAGCCGTTTGCTGGCGATGACCTGCCAAAAGGTGATGTTCACCATGTTCACCGCGCCGACGAGGGCCGCGATGACGAGCGAAAAGCGGGTGCCGCTCGACCGCCCGATGATCTTGAGTACGCCGCCATACCCGGTGAGCAGGGCCGCGATACTTTTCCCCTTCGTCTCTCGTTTGCGGATAATGCCGGTACTCGTCTCCCGTGAGAACGTGTAGAGCAACACAATTTTCACCGTCATCACGACAAAAGCGTTGACATAGAGGATACGCACGGCGGGCACCAGCGAGAGGCGCGACACGAGGATAGACGCGATGGGCGCAAAGAGCGCGGAGGCTTGCCCGCTGATGATGACCAGCGAGTAGATCTTCGTGATTTGTTCTTTTTCCGCGTCCTCGACGAGAAGGCAGTCCCACGAATTCTGCGTGATCTTCATCATGCCGTTGACCAGTGCCGCGCCGAGGAAAAACCAGAAGTCCTTCGCCAGAAACCAGATGACACAGGGGACGCACCACGCGAAAAAATCGAACACCGCCGTCGTGAGCCGTCTGCCGAGCTTGTCCGTGATGACGCCCCCCAGCAGCCCGAAAACCACCTGCGAAAGCATATACACCGTGGTAACAAACCCGATCTCCGCGTCCCGCAACCCCAGCGCGAGCATATACACCGA
>JAISZQ010000017.1 GCA_031269165.1 Spirochaetaceae bacterium | reverse complement strand
CTCGCCCTGGATTGCTTCGCTCTGCACGCAATGACGGGGGGACTTGTCCGCAATAACGGGGAGAATCGTCATTGCGAACCCGAAGGGTGAAGCAATCTAGACGGAGAGGGCATTCACCCTGGATTGCTTCGCTACGCTCGCAATGACAGGCGGCAGACAATGACGGCCCCCGATGATGTCAAGACGCCTGGGGTGCGCGTTGCGCGAATGGATAATGGATAATGGATAATGTCGTGTTTTGGGAAACCGCGCGTTCCACTCCAATCATTTTCCATTATCCATTTCTCATTTTCAATTCCCCCGAAGGGGGCAACTATTCTCCGCGAAGTACGATGACCGGGTCTACTGAGACGGCCTGTTTCAGGGGTAAGAGCGACGACAGGGCGGTGATGAGGGCCGACGCGGTTATCGTGAGCGGGGCGAGCGAACTGCGCCAGGCGATGGGGCGGTGGAACACGTTGACCGACACGCCTTGCGCGAAGACGATGCCGAGGATTGCGCCCAAGAGGCCGCCCAGAAGTCCCAGAAAGACCGCCTCGCCCAGAAACTCGGCAAGCAGGGAACGGTTCGCCGCGCCGAGCGCCTTTTTGAGGCCGATCTCGCGCCGCCTCTCGGCCACCACCGAGATCATCGTTGTCGCCACGCAGATCATCGTCAAAAGAAGAACGATGAGCGTCACGATCGCGGTAAGTGAGCCGAGTTTGGTGAGGACGCCGCCTTCGGACGAGGTGAGCCGTTTGACGAGATGTGCCTCGACACCGGGGACGTTTTGATTGATGCCGGCGGCGATGGCGGCGAGGGTCTGCGCGTCACGGGCCACGGAGAGTTCGAGAACATCGGCGGCAAAACCGCTTGCGCCGCTTTCTGCGCCGCTTCCCGCATTGCCGCAGGCCCCGGCAACGTCCAGCCCGGCGGCAATTCTTGCGCAATCGGCCATCGACACCACAAAGAACGATTCCTCAACGCCGCCTGTTTCGAGGATGCCCGTTACGGTGAACGGCGTGTCGGAACCGGCGGGGGTAAACGCGCTTCCGGCGGCGAGTTGCAGGGTTTGAGCGATCTCTTTCCCGATGAGCGCCTCGCCCGCCTGGGAAGGCCAGCGGCCCAGCACAAACCACCACGGGCTCGTCTTTCGCGCCTCGTCAAGATCGGTGCCCGCCGCGACAAAGGGCCGCTCGTTGATCTTCGTAAGCTGATACCGATAGGGGGCCGCGCCGACCAGGGCCTCCGGCGGCACCTGCGAAAGAGCCGTCTGCGTTGCCGCCTCGCTTAACCCGCCCTCTCCTTGTGGATAGACGATGAGATTCGCGCCGTAGGAACGAAACTCCCGGCCCATCTGACGCGGAATATCGAAACTCAGCGTGAGCAGACCGCACAAAACGGTGGAGCCGATAGAGACGGCAAGCAAGGCGGTAATCATACGCCCGCGCCGTTTCAACAGCGAAGCGGCAATCATCTTCATAAAAAACGTACTCTTCCTCATAGATTCTCCATCATCATGTATACTATTGTATACCGCTACATTCAGTTCATTGCGTTGGCTATTGATCGAACGTCCTTAACGCAACTTATCTTCAAACCGCTCGTGCGCCCGGCCTTCCAACGGGGCGGCATTCCCCTTTCCCAAGCGGCGTTTGAGCTCGGCCATCTCCTCGGCGGAAAACGTGACCGAGCCGAGAACATGGCGGCGGAAGGATTCGACCGCGCGGGGGGCCACGGCCCCGGCAATATCCAGCAACACCTGCGCGTAGTCGCGGATCTCCTTCTGAGCGTGCGGGTGAAGGCGGAGTTCGATAAAATGGAACAGATTGTGCAGGTCCATCTGCCAGTACAACTCGGTGTAGAGCGACAGCGGCAGGTTCACCCGCGCAAGCTCCTTGGCAAGGCCGCCCTCCACGAGAGCCGTGTAGTCCCGATACGCCGCTTTCTGCCCGTCTTCCAGCGCGCGCCGTACCTTTTCCCCCTCGGCGGTGGGAAGCGGGTCGGGACTGCGCCCCTGCTTGTTATCCGCGCTTTGCGCCGACACGTCTTCGAGCGCGGGAACATAAAAATCGTCCTTCATCACCGAATAACGGCCTGAAATCTCGTTGACCCGCGCCGTCCGGTGCCTGATCCACTGCCGCGCCACAAAGATCGGCATCTTCACATGGAACGTGAACCCCACCTGCTCAAAGGGGCTCGTATGCTTGTTCCGCAACAGATAGTCGATGAGGTCGGCGTCCTGCCGATAAGACTTCGTGCCGCCCCCGTAAGAAACCCGCGCCGCCTGTACGATCCGCTCGTCGCCCCCGCAGTAGTCAACGAGCCGCACAAACCCCTTGTCAAGCACCCGAAATTCCTTGTCGAGTATCTTTTCCGCCTCTTCCGTAACACAATGCGCCATAACGCCTCCATTGCCGCACTATACCACGGGGCCCCGATAGTTTCAAGCACGTTGCCCCACCCCTTGACAAAATTTTTCGCGTGTGGTATACCTGTACTCATGATTGCTCGGCGGCAGTGCCGGGGCATATAAGAAAGGCTGGTTATGCAAAAAACGGTGTTTTTGAAGAATAAATTCCTCGTGACCTCCCCCCTTATTGCGGGCGCCCCCCCCCTCGGAAACAGTTTAAGCCCCTCTACACCCCTTTTGAAGCCTCTTTAGACCCTGTTCAAAATCTCCTCAAAGTCTGTTTAAAAACCCAGCAAAGGGGGGGGCGGGAGGAACACCCCCCCCGCGGTGTGGGCCCCCCCCCCCCCCCCCAACCAGAGCAAAAACAA
>JAISZQ010000150.1 GCA_031269165.1 Spirochaetaceae bacterium | reverse complement strand
CGGCGTCGCTATCGCTCCGCCTTCGGGGTTCGGTACGCCTAGGTCGGCTACGCCTCCCACGGCTCCCTCACCCACATTTGGGCTGGGCCGCAAACCTACGGTTTGCCTATTAGCCCAGCCCAAACGTCGCAAACAGCCGGAACGTTATGTGAAATACGGGCTAAAATATTCTGAATATAATGACAAAATTTTAGTAACGTACTTGACAAAAAATCAAATATTTGAAATAATAGAAAAACAAGGAGAAATCAAATGAAAATCAACGTTTTTTATTTGATTGTCGGAATTCTTTGTGTGTTATTTGCATTTACTCACACTTTGAATGGTCTGGATAATTCTTTACGGGTTCTAAACACTGTTGAAATTGATAGTGGAACAAGGACTGTTTTTACTTATGTATGGCATATTATTGGCATAGAAAATTTGGTTTTTGGAATTGCCTTAATTATTATGGCATTTACTAAAAATAGAGATAATGTAAAATTTACTGCATGGATTATTATTGCGGTTTTAATACTGCGTTTAATAATTATTTCAGTTTTTACGTTTATGAATGGTGAAAGTGGGTTAATTGATTTATTAGTCGATTCAATAGCAATGGTTGTAGTAATTGTTTTACTATTTTTTGGAACTCGAATGAAGAATAAAACAATATAAAAATATACAAAAAAATATGGAGTGCGCCGCCACTTCGTATAACGAGACTGTCGGATTAGTCGCTTTTGGTAATTTCTTCCAAAATGACCGTGGCATTGCGTTTGTTCATTCCTTGTGCTCCAAGGAATGAACAAATCAAATTCAGTCTTGTCCGTGCGGGAAATTCCCCAAGCAGACTTTTCCGCAGTTAACCGTGATTGAGCCGCGCAAGGATGCGCGCAAGAATGCGCGCAAGATCGTTGTCCGTAAACGGCGCGGAGACGACGAGATCGGCGTCTTTCATCACGGCTTGGGCGCTGGGCTTGGGACAAACGCCGCCTTCGGTCAACATCACAAAGAGCGCGGGTTTGACCACGGTTCGGAGGCTGTTCGACTCGGCGATAAGCATCTCGCTTCCCGCTTGGTCGCGCAATGCGGCAAACGCGCCGGAAAGCGTTCTCTTTAACGAACGAAGGAGAAACACCCGGTTTGCCCCCGCCATGAGCAGTTGAGCCGTATCCTTGCCGGTCAAACATGCATGTTCCTCACCCAGTACAAAATCACGTTCAAGCGAACAAGCGCCGCAACCCGTGCCCCCGCGAGGACAGAGCGCCCCTTTTCGTTCAACGGTGATAATTTTTGCCGCATTGACCGGGTGTTGTTCGCGCAGTTTTTTGATAAGCGCGGCCGCCAGTGTCGTCTTTCCCGCATTTCGACCCGTACTGCCAATGAGGATAAGATTCCGTGCGGTTTCTACGCTGTGATTGTCCATATTTTCCCAAACTAATCCGGGGACTTTTTGTTTTCTATGTGCTTAACTTGTTGATCGTGGCCGACAAGGTCCGGCGGCACATTGCCGCGGCAATGTGCCGCGCCTTCCCCCCCTTCCAGTCTCCATCTGCGTGTATCTGTGGTTCTCTGATTGACGTTTCCTCTTTTCTTTCCCCTGAAAGGAGCGCGGGTCACCAAATCTTGGGATTGGCCTCGGGTTTGGTTACCTTTACGTCTTCCCCGGACGGTTCTATCACGTAAAAACCGTTTTCCAGCGCGTAATCCCGCTCCTTCTCGGCTACCACTGTGGCGGCCATCGCCCCGAAATAGGCCCGCTTATCGCCGCGCAAGTCCGCGTATTTGCGCAGTTTTTCCATGCGCTCCACGTGGCTGTCCACATCGGCCTTCTGGAGTTTTGCCTGGACCTCGACGGCCATCGCTTGGGTGCCGTTTTCCAGAAAAGCGTCGACTTCAGCGCGTATGTCGTACTCCTTGTTTTTTATTTTCCGGTTGCGGCTAATCGTGTCAAAATCAAAATTGAACTGCTTGAACTTTTCCTGCAAGCCGGGAACCAGCGTGCATTCGGCTTCGTCGCCGAACTTGTTGCCCAAGTCGCCGACTATTCGCTGGGTCTCTTTCAGAGCCACCTCGGTTTCCGCATGGGCCTTCCGCACCTCTTTCATAGCCGCCTCAGTCTCCGCATGGGCTTTGCCAATCTCGTTGATGGTCTCCCACACGTCATCCAGCGTTACCTTTTTCCCTGTCTTTCGGGCGGTTCTCGTGGCCCTTTTCGCGACTATCCTCACGTTTGACATAGTTTCCTCCAGATAATTCCGATATGCTTAAATATAACAAAAAATCAGCCTTCCGGCAAGAGAAAAATGACAAAAACAGGAAAACACGGTTCACTGCGGACTATGCGGGTAGCGACCTTCGGCGCGGATTTTTCACTCCCCCTTCTCCAGTCTCCATCTGCGTGTACCTGTGGTTTTCTGATTGACGTTTCCTCTTTCCGTTCCCTGAAAGGAGCGTGGGTCACCAAATCTTGGGATTGGCCTCGGGTTTGGTTACCGAGCCTGTTCCAAAACTAATTGACTGTGCGCTAACGCGCACGGTTTTGGAACAGGCTCTTGGAAAAACCGGTCAAAGGCCCCGGTTTTTCCCTTAAATCTAGGGACACTGTTCCAAAAACTGAAGTTTTGGAACAGCCTCTACCTTTACGTCTTCCCCGGACATCACGTAAAAACCGTTTTCCAGCGCGTAATCCCGCTCCTTCTCGGCTACCACCGTGGCGGCCATTGCCCCGAAATAGGCCCGCTTATCGCCGCGCAAGTCCGCATATCGACGGAGTTTTCCATGCGCTCCACGTGGCTGTCCACATCATAGGCTGAACTTTTCCTGCAAGCCGGGAACCAGCGCGCATTCGGCCTCGTCGCCGAACTTGTTGCCCAAGCCGCCGACTATCCGCTGGGTCTCTTTCAGGGCCGCCTCGGTTTCCGCATGGGCTTTGCCGATCTCGTTGATGGTCTCCCACACGTCATCCAGCGTTACCTTTTTCCCCGTCTTTCGGGCGGTTCTCGCGGCTCTTTTTGCGATTATCCTCACGTTTGACATCGTTTCTTCCGATAATTTTAATATAACTAGTGTCTGTCCACAAAGTCGGTTACTTTGCGGACAGACATTGCATTTTTTCGCCTAAAGGCTGCAAAAATGCGGATTTTAAGGAAGTTTGTCCATAATGTGTCTACATTATGGACAAACTCTAACTAAAATTCGGCCTTTTTTGAAGGTGTATCGTGCTTTTCCGTGCAAAAAACCAATGGATACGGGCTGGGAGGCGGGGCGAACCCTGCGGGTCGCCTTCGGGGACTGGCCTACAACCCTCAACGTCGTGTTTCGGACTTCCGGGCCGGGGTGCGGCAAATGTTACGCGGTTGCTTCTCTTTTGCGTCCACCCGTGGACGCTGAGCAAACCGCCGCTTGCGCTTATCGGGTTTGCTTAAGACGCGCCAACCAAACCCACGCTTGCGTTGGTCACCATGCACCGTATGGTTTTGTCCCCGTTGAAGGGGGTAGCGTAAGTCCCTAAGAGCCTGTTCAAAAACCCCACGGAACGCAAGTCTCCGCTGTGATCCGGGGGCGTTGCGGGGGGCGGGCCTACAACCCTCAACGTCCTGTTTCGGGTTTCCGGCCGGGGCGTACTCAGTTCTGCGTCCATCCGTGGACGCTTGGGGTACGCCCACAAAACCATGCATGGTTTTGTCCCGCTGAAGGGGGTAGCGTAAGAATTGCGGAGGGCGTAGGCCGGAGCAAGTCTGGAGCGAGGGGGAAGGCGCGGCAAATTGCCGATTCCCCCTTTTGCTGGGTTTTGGAACAGCCTCACTCTAAAATATTTGACATTGCACGTTGCTTGTGATATGTTATGCGTACTATAATGGGTAAATTATATGCGGAATAGGTTCGCCTCTCTGTTTCCGGCGGTTTGTATCGCTGTTGTGTTGTTCTCGTGTCATCAAGCTGACGTGGTGATAGACATCAAAACGGAGAGTTCTTTTCCAGGATCTGTCCATAAACTTGACGTGAACAACGCGGGGTATGGCCTAACAAGACTGGAAGGACTTTCGGCAGGCGACGATATTTATCTGGTCAAGGTCAAAAACAACCGCATTCGGTGGAACCGCAGCATGGCGAATTCCGACGGGGAACAGGAACGGGAGGAAGGCCAATCGCTCGCGGAGGTGGTTACCACGGAAACCGGAGAAACCTTCCTCCGTTATGAACGGCACTGGCAGGTTACGCCTCCTCTCGAAAACACTCAGTCCCGAAACAGGATGCGTGCTTCTGTGGGAACCCAAGTTGGAGACAAAAGATCATTTTTTGTTGACATATCGTCTGGGACCGCTTTCACGCTGAAAACCGCCACGTTGAAAAAAATTGGCACGTATTGTAAGGTGTGGGTGGTAGATGGATATGAAGTCGGTGCGGGTGCCGTTACCGCGCTTGCCGAAAAGTTCGACGAGATATATCCCCTTGAGACGAATCTTTTGGGGTATGAGTACGGCGGCGGACCGGGCGGCAACGGGGGGATGGACGGCGATCCCAAAGTCCAGATTCTTCTTTTTGATATAGACGGAGACGGAGGTGGGTTTTTCGGTAGCGCTACGTATGGCTATTTTTATCCGGGAGACGAATTCGAAAGGGGAGAAACGTATCCCTGTTCAAATGAAGCCGAAATCTTTTACCTGGATTCCGTGATATTGCAAACAAAGCCAAAGGCCATTTACTCGACACTGATCCATGAATTCAACCACATGATCAACTTTAATCTCAAAGTCTTACAGGGCGGAGAGTACCTGTCATGGAATACTGAAGTGTGGTACACCGAGATGCTCTCCATGCTGGCCGAAGACGTCATTGGCCCGCTTGTCGGTATCGTCCCCAACGATCCCAACGAGCTCAATGGAAACCAAAACCACGTTATTAACGTGCGTATTCCCGATTGGATTAGACAATACGCCGATGTGAGTGTCATGTACTGGCCTTCTTCGGGTAACACGCTACCCTACTATTCGTCAAACTATGCGTTTGGCGCTTATCTTGTGCGTAATTTCGGTGGGCCGGCACTGTTTTCCGCCATCGCGAAATCAAAAGCGTCGGGCAGAGGGTCTCTTGACGGTTCTCTGCGTAAGTTTAACGGCGTGGGTATCGACACATACTACGCGATGTCCCGATTCGGTGAAGCGTTGCTCTATTCGGATGACAAGGTGCCGGAAGGGTGCTATACTTTTGACAAGGAGATTACGGGATTGGTCGGCGGTGAAACGTATACGTTCCCCGCCTTTGATATTTGGTCGGACGCTTTTAATCCGCCGGGGCCGCTGATACGCAAATTTGCGGAAATGTCTGGATACGCTCCTGACAATACCGTTCAGTTGTACCAGGACAGCGGGTGGACTGAAGAGATACAGGCAAGCGGAGGGCTCACCATTCGGCTTCTGAATGTGGAGACCGATGCCGAGTATTATATTCTTACGAAACCGAAAGACTGAGCCCGCATAACGAGGAATTCTATGATCAAAGTCATTCGATACGCTTTTGTTCTGCCGGCGTGGGCGTATCTTTTTGTGCTCTTCTCGTGTGAGCAGCCGGTGGTGGAGGCGAGACCTTCCCCTACCATAAAGTACATTGACGCCTCCATTGCTTCTTCTGTCACCCCGCTCAGTTTGAGCAGTGTTGGTGAGGGCGACGCAGTGTTGAGCAAACTTAATCAGGAAGACGTATTTCTCGTGATGGTAAATACCGGGGGCTCAGGGAGTACCGTTACCGTCTCCTCGGCAAACGCGGTTTCCGGGGAAGCGTCCGGCGTGAGTGCCAATCGGGACGTGTCCGGCGTGAGTGCCAATGGGGACGACGGCCGGGTGCCTGCGGGGTTTATTACCATCGACGGGGAGACCCTTGTCCGCTATGAACGGCAGATCCAGATTACGCCCCCGTCATCTTTGCCGAATAAATCGCTCAGGGCCATGCGGAGCGTGGTCTCTGATTTTGCGTCTGCTCAGGCGGTGGGCGATACGAAGCAAGTTTATGCCGACGTGTCGCCAACAGTTGACGTGCCGACACTCAAGACCGCGACACTGAAAAAGATCGGGACTCATTGTAAAATCTGGGTGGTCAATAGTAATTTTGGCGATAGTTCACAGCCGCCGACGGGCGACACGCCCAGCGACAATAAAATCAATCAAACGCAGATTAACGACCTTGCCGATAAGTTCGACACGATCTATCCCCTTGAGACGAATCTTTTGGGGTATGAAAATGGCGGTGGACCGGGTGGCAACAGGGGGATGGACGGCGATTCCCACATCCAGATTCTGGTCTGTGATATAGACGGCGATTTCGGAAACCATCCAAACGGCATAACAATGGGATACTTTTATGCGGTTGATGAATATGAGAACGAGGTATACTACTATTCAAACGAAGCCGAGATCTTTTATCTGGATGCGGAAATGCTTGACAAAGAACCGGACACCGCGTATTCCACACTGATCCATGAGTTTAACCACATGATTAACTTTAATGTAAAAGTGTTGCAACAAGGCAATAAGTGGAGTAACTGGGAGTCGTGGTATACGGAGATGCTTTCTATGCTGGCCGAGGACGTCATCGGGCCACTGGTCGGAATCGACTACGATCCGTCGTCGAGAAATGGAAACGTCATCAACGAGCGCATCCCCTATTGGCTCTACCGCTATGCTTCGGCCGGTGTTATGCAGTGGGATAACGGGAATCCGTTGCCCTACTATGAGTCAAACTATGCGTTCGGCGCGTATCTCGTGCGGAATTTCGGCGGGCCGGAACTTTTATCTGCTATTGCACAATCATCTTTGGGTGGCAAGGCTTCCCTTGACGCCGCTCTCAAAGCACATAATGGCAATCATGCCACCGCCCAATACGCGCTGTCCCGATTCGGCGAAGCGCTGGTGTATTCGGGAACCTCAAAACCCGCCGGAGTGTATTCGTTTGACAAAACCGTTTCAGGGACGGTCGGAAGTACCAATTATACGTTCCCCGCCTTTGATATTTGGACTATAAACCCTATTAACGGGCAATCCAAACTTCCCTATACAGGCCCCATAACGTCCCCTTATCCGGACAACGCCAGCATTCCCGCAAGCGGTATTCAGATGTTCCGTTGGGAAAACCAAACCGGCGGCCTCACCATTCGGATTCGGAATGGAAGCTCGAACATCCACTACTATGTGATGATTAAAACGCTATAGTGATTCTCCTTTATAATACCAAAGTGCCGGGGGCGTTGCGGGGGGCTCCCTACAGCCCTCAGCGTCCTGCTTCGGGCTTCCGGGCCGGGGCGTGGCACACCGTAGGTGTGCTTCAGTAATGCGTCCGTCCGTGGACGCTTGGGGTACGCCCACAAAACCATGCACCGCATGGTTTTGTCCCCGCAGAGGGGGATAGCGAAGGACCCTAAGCGCAAGCGGCGGGCCGTAGCGAAAGGGGAGACTTCCCCCTGTCAACAACTTAAGCAAATGAAATATAAGAGTGGTCAACGAATTACGCAGATTTTTAGTTTTTTTTGTCCGCGAATGTACGCGAATGTATGCGAATACGTGCTGATGGGTAGGTATTATTCGTAACGTCATGTATGGCACTTATTCGCGCTATTCGCGGACCAAAATTCTTAAGTTGTTGACAGTGGGAGACTTCCCCCTTATGTTTGGTTTTGGAACAGGCTCCTCCCTTTTAATTTCCTTGAAAGGGGAACATCTGTTCAGTTTTCGCTCTTTTTTGCCGATAATACAGAGGGAAACTATGAACGTCCGAAGTGTCCGTCTCATCTTTATCTTTGTGGTGGTCCTCTTTAGCGTGAGTATCGGCATTGCCGGCATTATTGCCCAGCAAAATGCGCCGCTTACCCTTCTCGCGCCCCGGCTTGTCAACGGAATCAATCTCTACGGGGAAGGCCGCTGGGGAGAAGCGATTATCGAGTTGCGCCGATCCCAAGCGGAAACGACCGACTCTTCGATTCGCGCCGAGGCTCAATTCTGGATAGCGATGAGCGAATTTTCCGCAGGGGACTACCAGAACGCATTGCACGACATGGACGAATTTGCACGTATTGACCCCCGGTCGCGGCGGGTGGCGGAAATTCCGTACCATAAGGCGCGCGCCCTGTTTTATCTTGGCCGTTACAACGAGGCGATACCCCTGCTGAAACAGTACTCGGACGGCATCCGTATCGACGGCCGCTATGTAAACGGTGTGCGGTTGGACGACTGGACCGGTTATACTGCGATGGATAGTCAGGACGATTACAACCGGAAAGCGTCCGCGCTCTACTGGATCGGGGAATGTCTTTACGCGCTGGACCAGTACGACGATGCGGAAGCGGCTTTTAACTCGGTTATCACGCATTTCACGCGCAGCCACAAATACGAAGCGTCGGTCAATCGTATCGCGCTCATCAAGGAAAAACGCATTCAGTCCGGTTTGCTGGACATCGTGAAGTGGAATCAGGAAAGCGCACGGCAGGGCGCCTCGGCACAGACGCAAACCCAGCGGGATAACGCCTATGAAAATTACCAAGATCAGTTAGAAACGATTCTTGGGTCCGGTTCTGTCACGGACACGTCCGATGAGACGGCGGGCGGAGGACGCCTCCTCGTCGCGCCGGCTGTGGGCCGGGGCAGAAACTATGACGCTGAGACGCTGGCCCGGCTTTTGTCCATAAAAACGACGGCGCTTGAGATGATGGACCGGCTGGTATCCCTTTCGAACAACTATGAAATCATCGACGGCGGGATGGGCATCACGGTGACGCCTGAAGGCGGGAGGACGCCATGAAACGGATACTCTTTCCTGTTCTGTTGTTTCTCTGGTCGGTCATTGCGCTCAAGGCGGCCGATTTTGTCGAGGGGAACATCAAGCTCACGCTGGACGACCGTACCGGCCGGTTCGCGCTCTTTTCTATGAACGATGCGGAGAAGGGTAAAGGCACGAGCCTCCTGTGGGACCGTGACGCGAAGACCAGTTATCTTGCCGTACAGTTGGGCACCCACGTCTATAAACTTGGCGATACAAACTATTTCAGAACGGCGATCCGGGGGAGCCAATCCAATCCCAGTCTCGTTTTTGAATCGCCGAAACTCTCCGTTGTGATGGATTTTTCGTTCATAAAAACGCCGAATGCGGCCGCCACCAACGGCATCCGTATTGACATACGGATGCAGAACTGGGGAGAGAGCGACATCAACGCCGGTTTGAAACTCGTGCTTGACACCCATTTTGGCGAAAAGAAATCTCCCCAGTTTCAAACCAACCTGCGTTACATAGACTCGGAAACGATCATCAACCGCACGGTGAGCGACCAGTGGTGGCTTTCAAAAGACAGCAACGGGAGTCTCATGGGAAGTATTTTTGCGGATGGAACCTACTACCCCGACACGATCCATTTTGCGAACTGGAAACGGCTTGCCGATGCGAAATGGAAGGCCACCTATGTCGTGGGCCGCAATTTTAACGCCCTGCCCTTTTCTATCAAAGACGATGCCGTCGCGTATTTTCTGGAGACGACAACGCTTGCCCGGTGGGATCAGCGCACGATGACCGTCATGCTTGCCACCGAAGACCAGGCCGGTTTTGCCGCGCCGACCATCCCCATAGGCAACGCTTACGGCCCCGCCCCCGGCACCGCGCCTGCCGACCCGCTGGCCCCCCTGCCGGGTGGAATGACCGCTGTTCCCGGCACTATGCCGAACATCACCATCAACACCGCTCCTCCTGCCGCCTCCGCTCCGGCAACGCCCCAGAAACCGAGCGCCATCCTTCCCATCGGCTCGCTCCGGGTCGATCTGCTCACCCTGCGCGAACTCATCTATAAAATCGACGAATACGTCTATTTTGGAACCACCCTCACCGAAGAAGAACTGCGCGGGATGGAAATGCTCATCGCCCGGCTTCGTTCACGCTACGGCTCGGTTTTCGGCGGTTATTACTAAGAGCCTGTTCGGAATCTCAGCAAAGTCTGTTTAAAAACCCAGCAAGGGGGGAAGTCTCCCACTGTCAACAACTTAAGCCAATGGAATATAAGAGTGGGCAACGGATCACACAGATTTTTAGTTTTTTGTCCGCGAATGTACGCGAATACGCACTGATGGGTATGTATTATTCGTATTTATTCGCGCCATTCGCGGACCAAAATTCTTAAGTTGTTGACAGGGGGAAGTCTCCCCCTTCGCTACGGTCTTCGCCCTCCGCTATCCCCCTCTACGGGGGTTTACCACCCCCGTAACGCCCCCGGATCACAGCGAAGGGTTGCGTCCCGTGGGGTTTTTGAACAGGCTCTTAAACCCTATACGGCATGAGGTTACATATCGCGGAGCTGGTTATCGAGCCGCGCCTTGTTTTCGTTATTGATGACCTTTCTATCCAGCAAGATGCTGGCAAGCTCGGTGAGAAAGTTTTTAAGGTGTCCAAAGTGGTTGACCTTTATCGTTGCAAGCTCGGTATAAAGACCGTCAATTTCGTTTCTGACCTCGGTGCGCAGACCGTCAATTTCGCCTTTGAGCTCGGTGCGTAGCCCATTGATTTCGCTTTTGAGCCCGGTGCGCAGGCCATCAATTTCGCTTTTGACCTCGGTGCGCAGACCATCAATTTCGCTTTTGACCTCGGTGCGGAGCGAGTCAATCTTCTCCCCCAATTCGGTGATGTTGTTTTGCCTAAACCCGTGCTTGAGGAAATCAACCCCGTGACGGCTAAAACCAACCACAAAGATAACAAGAGCCGCGAGAGCAATGATGAGGAAAAAAGCCGTTACCACAAAAGGAAAGCCGGTTACGACATTGTTTAATACATCCCAAGCAGTCATAGAGAAAGTATAACCAATTCGTGCGGAATAGTCAAGGGGGATAGGATAAAAGAGCCTGTTCCAAAACCATGCGCGTTAGCGCGCCGTCGATTCGTTTTGGAACAGGCTCACGTGATTAATCCGCGTCCAACGCCTGTCCGAGGTCGGCGATAAGGTCGTCCGCGTCTTCGATGCCGACGGAGAGGCGCAGGGTGTCGTCGAACACGCCCGCCGCTTCCCGCATCGTGGGGGACTGGCTGAAGTGGGTCGAAGAGGCCGGGTGTACGATGAGCGATTTCGCGTCGCCCACGTTGACCATGTAGTCAAAAATACGCACCTTTTTTAACACGGCGAGCGCGGCGTCCCGGCCCCCTTTCAGGCGGACGGAGAGGATCGCGCCCGGGCCACGGGGGAAATACCGCCGGGCAAGGCCGGAGAAAGGACTTTGCGAGAGACCCGGATAGGAGACCGCCTTGACCGCCGGGTGGCCCTCTAGATACGAGGCGACCTTGAGAGCGTTCTGGGTGTGGCGTTCCATGCGGAGCGAGAGGGTTTCGATGCCTTGCAGGAGGAAAAACGCCTGCATCGGGCTCATGTGCGCGCCCAAATCGGTCAAGTACACGATGCGAAGACGCTTGGTAAACAAGGTTTGCCGCAACTCGTCTTTCGGGATCGAGCCCTCATAGTCGCGGTAAAACTGTTCCATCTGTGGGAAGCGTCCGTTGCTATAATCAAAGCCGCCTTTTTCCACCACGAGCCCGCCGATCACCGTGCCGTGCCCGCCCAGATACTTGGTGGCCGAATAACAAACGATGTCCGCGCCGTAATCGAAGGGACGCAGGAGGTAGGGCGTGGCAAAGGTGTTGTCAACAACGAGCGGCACGCCGTGACGGTGGGCGGCTTTTGCGATTTTCTCAAGGTCAACAATGTTCATGCCCGGATTCCCCAGACTCTCAACGTAGACCGCCTTGGTCTTGTCGGTGATGAGCCGCTCGTATGCCGACACATCGTTTTCGTCCTCCACAAATTTCCCGATTATGCCGTACGGGGGCAAAATCGAGGAAAGCAGCGTGGTACTGCCGCCGTACAGGGTCTTTACCGCGACAATCTCGTCCCCGCTTTGCGCGAGGTTGAGGAACGTGTTCGAGATCGCCGCCATCCCGCTTGCCATCGCAAGCGCAGCCGCGCCCCCTTCGAGGGACGCGATCCGCTTTTCCAGCACATCGTTGGTGGGATTGGAAAAGCGCACATACGAGTGGCCCTCTTCCGCATAGGAAAAGAGCCGCACGCAACGGTCATAGTCGCCCAGTTCAAAGGCCGCCGTCTGGTAGACCGGCACCGCCTTTGACCGATAATGCTCGGCGGGATTGTACCCGGCGTGGAGTTGTTTCGTCGTAAACCCCAGCGAATCGTCTTTGTAAGCCTCGTAACTCATGGTTTGCTCCTTTTTATTTCTTTTCCATTAAAAACAAGTATTCATAATTATCTTCGTCACATTCTTTAACCCAATCATTTGTCCATTTCATTGTTGCCATAACATTTTTTTTATAATTTATTTTTTCTATTTCAATAATTTTACCATAACTATGCAGCACTTCATGTAATTCATGAGCGGTTGCCCTGCCGCCGGAACTGTACGACAAGATGATATAATTGGCCTCGGTTTGCTTTATCAGTTTCTCGATCGCTTCGATAACGATAAACTTCCCTGATTTATTTTTCCTAAATTCTTCAAAGACAGAACTTGCTATTGTGTCCGAGGTATCAACACGCCGTTTTGCCTTACCAAAGATTTCCGGTTTGTCATTCAAGCATATTGTTGTCCAAATATGATAATACGACGCGTAACGGACACGCGAAGGCGGCATTTTTTCATTGTTTGAACCATAAGGCGGATCAAAATAAGCAATAATAATATTATCCGGCAACTTTTCCAATACATGAAAGACATCTTGATTCAGGACAACATTTTTATTTTTGTTTATCCATAGATCAGGAACTTTTAATTTCATATCGTTATAGGAACGAGGCGACCATTCATTGAGATATGACGCATAATGTCCAAGCGTGCTGTCCACTTGATCAAGCGCAAAAATTAAACTGGTAATTGCCACCGACTTTGCAACTTCATCAAGTTCTAATTTATCAATTTCCGTTCGTATAGCATCCAGTTTGCGCGTGTTTTTTTTCTGCCAGGGTTTTTTTAATCCATCGCCATAACTCGAATTTTTGCGCTCGCTGTCTCCGCCATAATGTTCCGTAAACCAGCCGTCAACCGGTTCAAGCGAGTTTAAATGGTCAATTAAAGGCTGGTAACTTTTGGGTTCATTCACATTTAATAAAAACGCCGTATTAAAGACTTTTGTATACGGCGCAATATCATTGGCATAAACGGTGTACCCTGCTTTTGCGTAAGCCTGACTAACCCTTGTCGAACCTGAGAAACCGTCAAAAACAGCAGTATTTTCCGACTGCCCGGCAATCTTTTTTGAAAGACGGAGAATATACGGCAATAATTTAAGTTTCGATCCGGTATATTTTATTGCCTGTGTTCGGGGTGTATCTATAACCAAATCATCAAACAGCATTTGTTCCACGATAATTACCCTTTCACATTTGTCTTTTGTTCTTCAATATCCGCGATTAAACTTTTTAATGCTTCATGATGACCTTTTGCCGTTGAAACAAGCGCATACGAAAATAATTTTACAAGAACAGTATTATCAGAATAATCTATCCAGCCGTTTGTAGCGGAATTAAAATAGGGAATTGCATTTTTTGTATTTGTCCACAATCCACGCTGTAATGCGTTTGCGGCAGCATCGCCATAACGAACCTCGCAAATATAATTCTTTTCCATGTCGAAGAACCTAAATGTTGGGTGCTTTCTTCCCTTTCCTTCACTTTCTAATTTAATTGCCGCTGTCGAATTCTTTGCTTTGGCAAAGTCAAAAACCATTATATTACATTTCTTGTTTTTTTCGTCATATATGAGCGGCAAAACGTTAATATTCCCAAACTCTAAAAATTCTCTTGATAAAAATATAGTTTTAATTTGATTTATGTCAATGATAGCATCTTTATTGAAAGATTTAAGAAAAGGAAACATTGTTGAATTTTTATCCGTAGACAGTTGCAACGGTCCATCACCGTAAGCCTTGAGACTTATTGAGAAATCTACTTTTGAGATTTCATTTATTATTTTTATATCTTCTTCATGTTCTTTTGCCCGATATAGTTCCTTCCCGACATGAACCGAACTAAAGTCATACATAAATTGGTTAATGAATTCGGAGATTCCTATTTCTGCTAAATCCCCATGTGTCTTATTACCAATCAAACGCATGGTAAATATATTGCTCAAAGTTGTTTTAATCAGATGAGGATTTTTTGTTATCAGATGATTAAATCTCATAACAAAATCATTGAAAGCTTCGTGTTTGGTCATAAAACTCCACCGGATAATAAAATTTTGGCTTTTCCTGCCTTGCAAAGATTGTATCATCAACAAAGCGATCGCGTCAACGGCTGACGGTCAGCCCTTGATACGCCAGCTTTTGCGGGCGCATTCTCACGTGGATACGTCACTGCTTTCATGGTTTCCGGTCGTTTTGCGGGCAAATGTTTCCAGACGAAGCAGCGCCGCGTTTGCCCCCAGTGCCAGCACCGCGCAGAGAATCGCGCCCCAGACTATTTTTACCGCGTTGTTGGTCCGTAGGCCGTCAAACAGGATCGAGCCGATACCGCCCGCGTTGATGACGGCGGCGATGGTTCCAATGCCGATGGTCGAAACGACGGCAAGCCTTATCCCCGCGATGATGACCGGCAGGGAAAGCGGCACTTTCACCATGACCACCACCTGCATCCATGTCATGCCCATGCCGTTTCCCGCTTCGACAAGGGGCGCGGGAACCGCGTTGAACCCGGCAAGAAAGTTGCGGACGAGGAGAAACTGGTTGTACAGCACCAGCACAAAGACCGCCGTCCGCATACCCAGCCCCAGCACGGGAATGAGCAACGCAAAGAGGGCGAGACTGGGAACCGCATAGACCGCCCCCGCGATACGCAACCCGGCACGTTCGGCTTTCCGGCCCTTGCGGTGCAGGAAGAGCGTAAGCAGAACGGCCAAGACAAGCGAGACCGTCATCGTCACGAGCAAAATAAGAAGATGCTGGCCGAAAGCCGCGAACAACCGCCCGTGATACCGCGCAACATACTCAATCATATACCGTCTCCGTCCCATTCTTTCCATCACGCGCGTTTTTCCCGTCGCGCACATCCATACATACGACACTATAACCCAGCCAAAGTTTTTAATCAATGAGATCGTCCCCAACCATAGCAATGCCGATTTCAAAAAAAATGAGGAAGTCTTCCCCCCCCCCCAATTCTCCAAAATCTACTGTCAACAATTTAAGCAAAAAGAAAAGAAAGGTCCGCGGATTTTCGCGAATGAACGCGGATAAGCGTGGTATAATCCGTGAAAATCCGCCGCCATCCGGCGCAATCCGTGGTCAAAAATACTCAAGTTCTTGCGGTGATAGCCGCTTTTTCGTTAAACCCGCCTACTTGTGATTTTTTTCTTGATGTGATATACTTATAGTATGCTTTTAACACGGGCACTACAACGAGACTATGCCATTCGCGGCTACGCGGCTACGCGGCTACTCATGACCCCCCGCCCTTAATACAACAACGCAAAAATCGTGTCAAGCCCCCTCTGAAAACGTCCTCAGTACGTTTTTATCCCGGCATCACTACCCGTCATTTTTTGACAAATATAACTCATTCGTTGAACCTGTCGAAGGGGACGACGAAACAATCCGGCCGGGAAAAGACCCTCACCCTGGATTGCTTCGCTCCGCTCGCAATGACGAAGGGCTCGCCCGCAATGACGAGGCAGAGTTGTCATTGCGAGACGCGAAGCGGCGAAGCAATCCAGACGAAGAAGGCATTCACCCTGGATTGCTTCGCTCCGCTCGCAATGACGAAGGGCTCGCCCGCAATGACGAGGCAGAGTTGTCATTGCGAGACGCGAGCGGCGAAGCAATCCAGACGAAGAAGGCGTTCACCCTGGATTGCTTCGCTCGCAATGACGAAGGGCTTGCTCGCAATGACGGGGGACTTGCCCGCAATGACGGGGGGAGAATCGTCATTGCGAGACGCGAAGCGGCGAAGCAATCCAGACGGGGCGCCCCTTTGGGGCGAATGGAAAATGGAGAATGTCGTGTTTTGGAAACGGCGCGTTCCCTTCCTGTCATTTTCCATTATCCATTTACCATTTTCAATTCGCGCGAAGCGCGCGTTGTTCGTGGGGTTTGCGGTTAAAACGTTATGGAAGAGATAAGAGCGGGGGACGATTCCCCTGTTGTTATATATTTTTGTTTCTTAAGAGGAGATATGGTATGCAGAAGAATGATTTTCGTGGTATTGCGATGGCGGTTGTGGTGTTCGCGCTCGGCATTATAGCCGTGGGATTTACGGGGTGCGACTTTCTGGAAGATTTCGTCAAGATACAGGGTGTGGAGGAACCACCGACCTTCGTCTTTTCCGGGGATTCCGAGGTGGAGGGGGACAGCGTCATCGATGCGATCCGGGCGGCGAAGGAGGCTGGCAATAGCGAGGGGATCTTTATGTTGAATAAGGTGGTGGAAACGGAAATGGTGGAACTGGGCCAGGAGGATAGAGACCTCCTGGAAGAGGGGCTGGTCCTCTGCGCCGTCCCATACAAAATGAAGGGGACATCCTACATTACCGAGGACGACGAAGCAGCCTGGGAGGACCCCGCCGCCGGCGAAGAATACCCCGCCAACAGCCCCGCCATCGTAACCATCGACGGCAACGGCCGGGTGGTCGACCTGACCGGGACGAATGCGAAAAACGCCCCCCTCATCACCGTGGGAACAGGCGTTACGCTGACGCTGACGAACATCACCTTCAAGGGCCTGAAGAACGGTGATTCGTGGGCAGACGGCGAGGGCGCAGACGCCAACGACAACACCGCCTCCCTTATCAAGGTGGTGGGCAGCGGGACGCTCATCCTGGATAACGGCGCGGTTATCAGGGACAACAGCGGCACGGCGGCTGGTGGCGGCGTGCAACTAGCGAAGAGCGGGAGCGGGAGCCTCACCATGAAAACCGGTTCGGAGGTATGTTTTAACACAGCCCCCTATGGCGGCGGCGTGTATATCTCTAGCGGCAGCGGCCACGAATTCCTCATGGACGGCGGTACCATCAGGGACAATTCCGCCACCAACACCAGCAGTTACGGCGGCGGCGGCGTGTGTACATTGTCGGGCAAGTTCACCATGACCGGCGGGGAGATAAAGAGCAATACCGCTTCAGCCTATGGCGGCGGCGTGTATATCGACAGGGGCAGCACTTTCGTCTTGACCGGCAGCGGGGTCATAACGGAGAATATAGCCAATCACTCCTTCCACGGCGGCGGCGGCGTGGCGGTCATATCGGGTACGTTCACCATGACCGGCGGGGAAATCAGCCTCAACCAGGCTCCGGTCGTGGATGGCACCAATGGCGGCAGAGGCGGCGGCCTCTGGACAGGTGATGTTATCAAGTTCGACAAGAGCGGCGGCATTATTTACGGGTCTGATGTACCCGGCATGGCAAATACCGCCACAAAGTCAGAGACAGCGGCGATTCGTATCGGCAACACGTACAACCTAAAGCAGCGCAATGCTACGTCGGATGCGAAAAATGTCTTGTACTACGAGCGCGACGGCGGCGGCAACGTGACAGAAAGCGGCTGGTGATTAGCTAAGAGCCAAGAGACGGGGCCGTCCCTCGTGGTGGGGGACGGCCCGTTTTGGGCGGTGGGCCGCAGGATAACGGAACAGGAAAGGACATAAGCTACGCCCCGACTGATCCGGGGAAGGTAACCGTCACCTTCCCGGCGACCGGCAGCCCGGTTTACTACTACCAGAGACATGGCGGCGACTTCGATGGGGATTTCAGCGAGGACGTCTTGGATGAGAATTATGTGAACAGCGCCATCGACGCGATACGGGCGGCCCGCCCGCAACACCGCTTGTGTCCGCACGGCCCGTGTGAAAACCACTGTCAACAACTTAAGAATTTTGTCCGCGGATTGTGCCATACATGGCAATGCGGATTTTCACGGATTATACCCCGCTCGATCCGTGTTAATCCGCGTCGCCCTATGGCGCAATCCGCGGACCTTTCTTTTCTTTTTGCTTAAGTTGTTGACAGTGGAGGGCATTCACCTCTGGATTGCTTCGCTCGGCAAGTTGCCGCTCGCCCACAATGACAGGGGGCCCCTCGCAATGACGGGGGGACTTGCCCGCAATGATGGGGAACCGTCATTGCGAGCCGCGAAGTGGCGAAGCAATCCACACGGGGAAGGCCCTCGCACTGGGTTGCTTCGCTCGGCAATGTGCCGCTCGCTCGCAATGACGGGCAGCGTTGTCATTGCGAGTCGCGAAGCGGCGAAGCAATCCAGCCGGGGGAAGCCCTCGCACTGGATTGCTTCGCTCGGCAATGTGCCGCTCGCTCGCAATGACGGGTAGCGTTGTCATTGCGAGCCGCGAAGCGGCGAAGCAATCCAGCCGGGGAAGGCCCTCACACTGGGTTGCTTCGCTCGGCAATGTGCCGCTCGCTCGCAATGACGGGGAGCGTTGTCATTGCGAGTCGCGAAGCGGCGAAGCAATCCAGCCGGGGAAGGCCCTCGCACTGGATTGCTTCGCTCGGCAATGTGCCGCTCGCTCGCAATGACGGACCGCTTGCTCGCAATGACGGGGAGCGTTGTCATTGCGAGTCGCGAAGCGGCGAAGCAATCCAGACCGGGGGAAGCCCTCACACTGGATTGCTTCGCTCGGCAATGTGCCGCTTGCTCGCAATGACGGGGAGCGTTGTCATTGCGAGTCGCGAAGCGGCGAAGCAATCCAGCCGGGAAAGGCCCTCGCACTGGATTGCTTCGCTTCGCTCGCAATGACGGACCGCTTGCTCGCAATGACGGGGCGGCCCGCTCACAATGACAACCCCGCTTCGCTCCTCTTATCCCAATCTCCATAATCAGGGTAATCTATACGCCATAAGAGCCTGTTCAATAACCCCGCAGGATGTCCGCCTCCGCTGTGATTCGGGGGCGTTACGGGGGTGGCCTACAACCCACAACGTCCTGTTTCGGGTTTCCGGCCGGGGCGTGGCATACCGTAGGTGTGCGGCACACACGGTGTGCTTCGGTAATGCGTCCATCCGTGGACGCTTGGGGTACGCCCACAAAACCATGCACCGCATGGTTTTGTCCCCGTAGAGGGGGTAGCGTAGGGCGCAAGACCGGAGCGAGGGGGAGACGCGGCAAATTGCCGATCCCCCTT
>JAISZQ010000145.1 GCA_031269165.1 Spirochaetaceae bacterium | reverse complement strand
TGGTTTTCATGCCTAACCTCATTTGCTCCACTCTCCAGTGGAACCAGTATAGTTTTGGCTAGGTTTTTAGTTTTGAGGCATCCATCCTTTTCGGCTAGGTTTTGTTTTGAGGCATCGCGAGGGCCTCCCCGCGCGTTAGCAATTCCGAATTCAAAAAAAAGGGGACGCCCAATGCCGGGCGCGTTTTCGGTGAGGCTGTTCCAAAACCCAGCTAAAGGGGGACGGCAACAGGTTGCCGCGTCTCCCCCTCGCTCCAGCCATATGTGTGGAGTTTCGGAAAAAGCAGGGCGTAGCCCTGCCCGAAACTCCAGAAGCAGGCGTAGCCCGCGACCGCTACCCCCTCTACGGGGACAAAACCATGCGGTGCATGGTAAGCACTGCTTGGCTTGGTGGGCGTACCTTAAGCAAACCCGATAAGCGCAAGCGTCGGTTTGCTCAGCGTCCACGGACGGACGCATTACTGAAGCACACCATGTGTGCCGCACACCATGTGTGCCGCACACCTACGGTGTGCCGCGCCCCGGCCCGGAAGTCCGAAGCAGGACGCTGAGGGCTGTAGGGAGACCCCCGAAGGCATCCTAACGGATGCCCCGCCCTCGTCTCAACTTTCAGCCATGGAGTTTCGGAAAAGCGGGGCGAAGGCAAAACTACTGTTTGCCCGCCCCGCCCAAAACTCCAGAAGCGGGCAACGCCCGCGCCCGGCTCAACGCTTCGCATTGAGCATGGAGTTTCGGAAAAGTGGGGCGAAGGCAAACTACTGAGCCTGTTCCAAAACTCGGTTAGTTTTGACAGGCTCATGCAGTTTCTCAGGCTAAAGCCTTACGAAACTGCAATTTTTAAAGGTTGCTGTTCCAAAACTTGAGGTTTTGGAACAGCCTCTATTGTTTGCCCACCCCGCCCGAAACTCCAGAAGCGGGCAAAGCCCGCGACCGAATCACAGCGGAGGGTTGCGTCCCGTGGGGTTTTTGAACAGGCTCTTATGTGCGGGGCCCTCCACGGCAGGTGGTGACGATAAAGCGTGCGTGATAGAGGCCGGGGCGCAGGCGGTATTCTTCGCGGGTGTCCGGGCCGCAGGTTGCCGTGCCGACGCCGCGTTGGGCGATGTCGAGGTTCAGCGTGTAGTAGCCGTCTGCGCCACGGGTGGTGTCGAGAAGGTCGCAGGTGTGGAGGGCGGCGTAGTGGTTTTCGAGGGTGTAGCGCGACACGCTCATGTTGACCAGCTGACAGGGAAGAATGGTGATCGCGGGCGAGTCATTGTCCGCGCCGGAAGCCGCACTCAAAAGTGTGATGCGGCGGACTCCGCTCCGGTTGCCGTTTTCCTGGGGCACGACGTAGGGGGTTTCGAGTTCGGCGGGGGTGTGCGTCCATGTGCCGAGGAACACGCCGTCCTTCCTGTCGGGGTAGGACTCGCCGGGGCCGAGGCCGAACCACTCGATGGTTCCGTAACGCGCCGGGATCTTCGCGGCAAGGCCGACCTTGGGGAGTTCGGGGAGGCCGGGGTCAAGGTCGAAGGTAACGTCAAAAGCGAGCCCCGCGTCTGTTTCGGTGGTAACGACGGAGTACGCGCCGAGTTTGCAGTCTTTGAACTGGGCGGTGGCGTTTTCACCGGCATAGAGGGACGCGGTGTATATGCCGCCCTCCCGTTTTTCATTGCGGAGGCGCATGTGCATGAGGTCAAGTTCCATCCACGGGGTAAACGCTTTGCCGATGAGGTAGAAGCGGGCGGTCGGGTGGTCGGGGGAAAGCCCGGCAAAGCGTTTCAGGCCGTCGTTTTCGGTGGGAACGCGGAACAGGGATGGGGTGAAGCGCAGCCACGACGGCAATGCGGTAACGGTTTTCTGTGTGTGTGCGCTCGCCGCCGTCAGCGGGAGACAATCTTTCAGGATATGTTCGTCGCTTGAGATGACGGCCCCGGTGTCGCGGCGGTAGAAATCAACGTGCAGGTAAACCGTCTCGCGGCAAGCTGTGATGTCGAAGCCGGAAGGTGGCGCGAGCGTTATGTCCACCGTTTCGCCCGGCGCGATGGCGGGCAAAGGCATATCCCCCTCAGCAAACACCGCGTCGGCTGAGGCAATCTTCCAGCGGAGACCAACAACATCAAGGCTTGTCCAGTCGAAGCGGTTTTCTACCTTATATATATGCGGCTTGCCGGGGATGGCGGAGAGGCGTACCGGGGAATGGACTTTCTTGCACTCGGCCATCACGGGTTTGGGGGTTTGGTCGGGGAAAAGCAGTCCGTTGAGGCAGAAGTCGTAGTCGGAGGGTTCGTCGCCGAAATCGCCGCCGTACTTCCAGTACTTCACGCCGTCCGGGGCGCGGGCTTCCAGTCCCTGGTCGATCCAGTCCCAGATGAAGCCGCCCTGAAGGCCCCGGTGGGTTTCGATGGCCCGCCAGTAATCGGCGAGACTGCCGTTGGAGTTGCCCATCGCGTGGCTGTACTCGATCATGATAAGCGGGCGGTCGTCGTCGCGGTATTTGGCGTAGTCTGTGATGAGGTCGATGGACGGGTACATCGGGCTCACAATATCGGTCTTGCCCTTGCCGCGCGCGAGGGAATCGAGCGTAAACGTTCCCTGCCCGCCTTCGGGCCGCACAAAGCCCTCGTAGTTTACCGGGCGGGTCTCGTCCCGCCAGTGTATCCATGCGGCGTTGGCGACGTGGTTGCCGCCTTCCCCGGCTTCGTTGCCTAAAGACCAGATGATGATCGAGGGGTGGTTCTTGTCGCGTTCCACCATGCGCTGGACGCGGGCGCTGAAGGCGTACGCCCAGCGCGGGTCATCGGAGAGTTGGTTGTAGAAGGCGTGGCACTCGACGTTGGCCTCGTCGATGAGGTAGATGCCGTAGCGGTCGCAGAGTTCGTACCAGCGTTCGTCGTTGGGGTAATGGCAGGTTCGCACGGCGTTGAAGTTGTGCTCTTTGAGGAGGGCGATGTCGCGCACCATGTTTTCAACGGAGAGCGTCTTCCCCGTGCGCTCGTCGTGCTCGTGGCGGTTCACGCCCTTGAGGTAAATCTTCTTGCCGTTGATACGCAACTCCCGGTCGGCAACGGTCACCGTGCGGAACCCGGTGAGAAACGCCGTGCTTTCGATGTGGCGGCCCTCCCGTTCCACCGTGACGGTAACCACGTACAGCGCGGGCGACTCGTGCGACCAGTACCGTGCGTTTGGTACGGTTACGGCGGCCTCGACGCGATTGGCGTTCACGCCGTAGTTGCAGGATAACGCCACGTGGCCTTCGGCCGCCACAGCGGGAGTCTTCACGGCGGATGGGGGCGTTGCGGGGGCGACACCCGCAGAGGGGGTAGCGGACGACCAAACGGAGGGAGGTGCGGACGCGCCGTTAGGCGTGGACGTATCGACCGGAGTGCGTGTCTGGAGCGAGGGGGAGACTTCCCCCACCTGATAGACCGCGTATTTCACGGTGAACGGCTTCTCGTCCCCGTCAACAGGGAAAGGCCCGGCACCCGCGAGCGTCACTTTGAGCGAAAGACGGCCCACGCCATCAGCATCAATACCGCCGGGTAATGCCTCCGCGTCCTCGATGTAGCACGGGTCGGTACTATAGAGGAAAACGCTGCGGTGAATGCCGCCGAACCACCACTGATCCTGATCCTCGACATAACTCGCGTCGGAATAACGGACGACTTTGACCGCGACGGTGTTCTCGCCCTCGGTGAGGAGGCGCGTGATGTCGAACTCGGAGGGGAGGCGCGTGTCTTTGCCGAGGCCCACAAACGTGCCGTTCACATAGACGAGCGCGACGCTCTCCGCCGAGCCGATGTGGAGCACGACACGCCGTCCGCGCCACGAAGCCGGAAGGGTAAAGCGCTGCCGGTAGAGGCCCGTGGGGTTGTCCGGGGGAGCATGGGGCGGATCCGCGCGAAACGGCATCTGCACGTTGGTGTAGTGGGGCTTGTCGTATCCCTGGAGCGTCCACGTGCCGGGGACTTTTATCGCAGGCCACGCCTCGTCCGCGAAACCGGCGGCCGTCCAGTCAGGCGCGTCCTTTGAGTCGTCATCGGGATTGCCGCACAGTTTGAACTTCCAGTCGCCGTCCAGCGAAAGGACAAAGGGGTTGCTTGCGGGGTCGCGGAACTCAGGCCCGGCGAGCGCGTCGGCAAGGGCCTCTTTGACAGACGGAAACGGCAACAGCGGGCTGCGCGAGGGCAAACGCCCGACACCCTGAATTTCAGGGTTTTCCCAGACGGGAGGAAGTGATGTACTCATAGCACTATCATACCACGGTTGTTGCGCTTGTCAACTGACAAAAATACCGGTATGGAAATACCATATAGGGCAATGCGGGTTGCGCCATACAGGGCGACGGGGAGGGCGTTCACGCCGGATTGCTTCGTTTCACTCGCAATAACAGGCGGCTTGCTCGCAATGACGGGGAGCGTTGTCATTGCAAGCCGCGAAGCGGCGAAGCAATCCAGCCGGGAGGGCCTTCCCCCGGGAACAGATAAAATCCGCCACCCGCAACGCGGGGACGTTCAGCGCGGCCCACCCCTCTATCCTCTTTCAGACCAGAGAGGCCGATAATGGGGAAATGGAAAAAAACAGGGAGACCGCGC
>JAISZQ010000051.1 GCA_031269165.1 Spirochaetaceae bacterium | reverse complement strand
CCCTACAGTCCTTCGCGTCCTGCTTCGGACTTCCGGGCCGGGGCGTACTCAGTCTTGCGTCCATCCGTGGACGCTTGGGGTACGCCCACAAAACCATGCACCGCATGGTTTTGTCCCCGTAGAGGGGGTAGCGTAGGGCGCAAGACCGGAGCGAGGGGGAGACGCGGCAACCTGTTGCCGTTCCCCCTTTTGCTGGGTTTTTAAACAGACTTTGAGGAGATTTTGAACAGACTCTAAGAGGACTTAATGGAGGCGCTGGGGGTTTCGATGAACAAAACGGATAAAACGCGCAAAGACGGCAGGTTTGGCGAGTTCGGGGGGCAGTATATTCCCGAAACGCTGATGAACGAGGTGATTGCGCTTGAAAAGGCGTACAATCATTACAAGGATGATGCGGGGTTTCGGGCGGAGTTGGCGGAATTGTTGCAACATTACGCGGGGCGGCCCTCGCGGCTCTACTTTGCGCGGAAGATGACGGCGGATCTGGGCGGGGCGAAAGTCTATCTCAAGCGTGAGGATCTCAATCACACGGGGAGCCACAAGATTAACAATGTGCTGGGCCAGGCGTTGCTTGCCAAAAAAATGGGAAAGACGCGGCTCATCGCGGAGACGGGGGCGGGACAACACGGGGTCGCGGCGGCGACGGCGGCGGCTCTGCTGGGGCTTGAGTGCGAGGTGTTCATGGGCGAAGAGGACACGGTGCGGCAGGCGCTGAACGTCTACCGGATGCGGCTCCTCGGGGCGAAGGTGAATGCGGTCATGTCGGGGACGCGCGTGCTGAAGGACGCGGTGAACGCGGCGATGCGTGAATGGGCGAGTCGGGTGCGCGACACGCACTACTGTCTGGGCTCGGTGATGGGGCCGCATCCGTTTCCCACGATGGTCCGCGACTTCCAGAGCGTCATAAGCGCGGAGGCGCGGGAGCAGATTCTCGCGGCGGAGAAGAAGTTGCCCGTGGCGGTGCTGGCCTGTGTCGGGGGCGGCAGCAACGCGATGGGGATGTTCTATCACTTTATCAACGACAAAAACGTGCGCCTCATCGGGCTTGAGGCGGGCGGAAAGGGTGTTGACACGGAGGAACACGCGGCCACGATCGCCAAAGGCAGCATCGGCGTCTTCCACGGCATGAAGAGTTATTTTTGCCAGGACGGGGACGGCCAGATCGCGCCGGTCTACTCGATTTCTGCCGGGCTTGACTACCCCGGCATCGGCCCGGAACACGCTTTTCTCCACGAGTCGGGCCGTGCGGAATACGTGAGCGTGACGGACGAGGAAGCGGTGAGCGCGTTTGAATACCTGTCGCGCACGGAGGGGATCATCCCGGCGGTGGAGAGTGCCCATGCCGTTGCCCACGCTTGCAAGATTGCCGGGGATTTTTCCAAAGACGACAGCATCATCATCTGCCTTTCCGGACGCGGCGACAAGGACGTTGCGGCAATAGCCCGTTATCGCGGAGAAGTTATAAACGAGTAGCGTGGACGGTGCGTGATGCGATTGCCGTTGGCAATAGCCCGTTATCGCGGGGAAGTGATTAGCGAGTAGCCTGGTACGCATCCGTACCTAAGCCTGGTACCGGTCGGTACCTCGGCGAGGCGGCCTCGTCATTGCGAGGAGCGAAGCGACGAAGCAATCCAGATGGGAAAGGCCCGCAACTGGATTGCTTCGCTACGCTCGCAATGACGGGGGCTGACGGGCGCAATGATGCGGGAACCACCGTCATTGCGAGGAGGCGGCAATTTGCCGTCAGCGACGAAGCAATCCAGACGGGGAAGGCCCGCAACTGGATTGCTTCGCTACGCTCGCAATGACGGGGGGTGACGGGCGCAATGACGGGGAGGCATCCCTCCCTAAGCCCGGTACGCATCCGTACCTAGCAAGGATTGTGTGCGGCGTGATTGCCGTTGGCAATTGCCCTACCCCTCCAGGCGGCGCGTGACCTGCGTACATTAATCTCCGCAACGAAATGTGCCGATGAGAGTACGAGTGGCTCTGTTCCCAAACCGGTCGGGCTAGCATGTTTTCTGGTTTTAGGATAGGGTTATTTCACTCAATTTATGGCGGAGGGTTTATTATGAAGAAGATTTTGGCTTTGACGGCGGTTTTGTTGACGGCACTTACGATTGAGACGTATGCGATCGGTCTCGGTCTCCAGGCTGGCGGAAACACGCTGACGGGGTTCGATGATCTGGGCCTGAGCATTTTAATCAGTCCAAACGAACAGCTACACGGCGCGGTCACATGGTACATAAGATCAGAGGGGGTGGCTCTTGGGGGTAGCGCGGATTATTGGGTCCTGCCAATAGCCCTCACGAAATTGGGGCCCGGCGATTTACTGTTTTTTGTCGGTGGCGGCGTTTACGCGCGGATTTCGATATGGGAAGGTGAGTTCGGACTAGGTGCGGGCCTCCGGCTCCCTATCGGGTTGGACTGGAGAACGGGTTCTATCGACGCGTTTATACAGGCTGTTCCCCACGCCGGTCTTGGTATTCTGCCCAGTCCGGGGTTTGACCGCTTCTATGTTGATCTCAACTTGGGCGCCCGTTTTTGGTTCGGTTAGTTCGGGACGAGGGCTTAAGGCGGTAATGACATTCCGAAACGCGGAAATTGTCCGGCGTACGAGAGGTCGTCTGCCTCGCCCGACAAACCCTTCCGCGCTTCGTGGTTTCCGGGCACATCCATCAATATCCTGCGGACGGCACCATGTTTGAACTGATAATCGTTGAATCAATCATCGGGATTTTTTTGTTTCTGCATATTGTGCGCCCTTACGTGAAGGCTTTCCGGGAGGCGGACGGATTCGTGTTCTTTCCGTTTGTCGCGCTGTTTTGCGGTGCGGCGATGATTCCGGCGTATGGCGTAAGACCGGAGTGTTTTCCGCTTCTTTTGTTTGCCCTCGTCTATGGCGTTTGGCAATTCCCTTCTGTCGCCGCTATTTTTTCCCACTTAAAACAGTCCCCTACTCGTCATAACACATGGATTCTGCCTTTTATGGCGGCGGCGTTGCTGGCCTTTTCGCTCGGCATCGCGTTTCGTTTTTTGCCCCGCGAGGAAACGCCGGTTGACAACACGCAAAAAACACCGTTTACCGTAAGCGACCCCGCGCGCGGCGTTGATCTTTTTGTCAGTTATTACCGGGGCAACAGCGGCAAAGGCGGCGATCTCGTCCTCGTCATCCCGCCGGTAACCGTCCCGCTGTCCCTGATTGAGGGTGTGTGCGCCGCATTGAACGAGACAGGCTATGATGTTCTGGCCTTTTCGCGGCCCTATGTTGACGTTACCGCAGTCGATAAAAACGGAAAGACGGTCGACGTTTCGGTTTTGGAAAAGATACAACAATATGCGCGAACGATAAACGGCGCAAGAAACATAAAGATGATCGAAAAGCAACTCTCCGTGGCGGCGGAACGTGAAGCCGATATTCAGTTTTTGTTGTCCGCGCTCAAGACAGACGTATTCTCTGCGGTGGTTTCCGATTACGAAAACATTTTTTTGCTGGGCTATGGCGCGGGCGGCGCCGCATCAATCAGACTGGCAGGGAATAAAAATTTTTTGAGGACGAATCCGGCGGTAAAGGCTGCCGTTGCCATCGAGAGTGTCGTTCTTTGCGATTTTTCAGACCGGCCGTACGAGCCCGACGCGAATACGTCGCAAAATAACAGCACTCTATTCAGGGACCTATTTCAAAAACCGATTCCGCGTTTGGACAATATACCTCATCCGGAAATTCCGGTGTTATTTGTCGCGGGGGACGGGGCGCAACAAAAAAACAGTTACCGCCAATACATGGCCGTTGTGCAAACGATGCTCGAATCGGAATCGCCGTTTCTGTTTGCTTCGATAAACGGCGTTCATGCGATAGACTTTTCCGCTATCTCACAACAATACCCGGTACTGCCGTTTCTTTTACCGGCAAACAAAGAGGGCGTATGGCTCCGCGAGGAAGCGGTTACGAAGACAGCCGGTTATATAGCCGCGTTTTTTTCCCACGTAAAGGAAAACCCCTCCCTCGCGTCCCTTGAGCGTAACCTAACGAGACCCGAAGCGGTTTTCCTTGAAACATCGAGGCAGAAATGAAACAGAAACGCTGGATTGCCGTTTTAGCCACCGTCATTGTCTTGGCGTCCGCCGGTATTGTCTTGGCGGCGGTTTCCTGTAACGGGTCTTTAGCCGCCGACAGCGACAAAGGCCGGGTTAACGCCTATTACCTCTCCGGCGGCGCAACGGAAAAAAAAGAATTGTCCGATTTGTTTGCCATTCTTGAAGACAACGCCGCAGATGACATCGACACGTTTTTCGCGGTGCGCGAGATAGCGAATGTTTTCGCGCGCCGGAAACAGTACCATAAACTGATCAATTTTCTCACGGCCCGGGTGGAGCAGTCCCCAGAGGATCAATACAACTCTTACTACCTGCTTGCCGTGGCCGACGCCTATATGAAACAGGACGCCTATCCGGTCGCGGCAATGTATCTGGATATGGTTGTCAAAAATTATCCCGACCTTATCATCCGGGGGAATCCGATTCATCTGGAATGCCTGAAACAATTGATCGGGATTACCGAAGATCCGGCGCAAAAAATCTGGTATTATGAGGAGTTGATTTCCCGCTTCAAAGAGACGATTGATGCCGGGCCAACGTATTTTCTGCTTGGCAAGACGTACGAAAACGTGGGAGAATGGAACAAGGCCATCGAGAGTTACACGCAGTTTCTGCAATACTATGTGACGGCCGTTCCCGGCTATCCCGACGCCTATTCCTACGCGAAACAGCTCGTTGATTTCAGCAATTCGCAGAAAAACTGGGCGTTTGAGAGTTTGCAGTCGATGATAACCGCGATTAAAGCGGCGCTTGATGCGGGAGATATGCGGCAGCTTTGGCAATACCGGGCCAAAGTGAATTTCTTTGCCCGTTCCTGGGCGCACGGAAACGACGATGGCGGCATGGCGAGATTTACGCTCTCCAGTTTTACCACGTCCAACAGGATCCGGTATGCGGAAAATCTGGAAGCCGGTTCCAACGCGAACGAGGCCTACCTTAAGACTTCGGGCTGGTCTCTGCAACTAACGACGGTGTGGTATTTTTATTTCAGAAAAATACATTTCCCGCCCGATCCTGAAATTCACGGCAAATGGGAATGGGCCGGGATTTATTATGGAGAAAAGTTTTGAACATTGTTTTTTGCAAATTCCTTCAGTCTCTCCGGGTGCGGTTATTTTTTCGGGGTATTGTAGGGGGAAGTCTCCCCCCTCGCTCCAGACACGCGCTCCGGTCGATACGTCCACGCCTAAAGGCGCGTCCGCACCTCCCTCCGTTTGGTCTTACGCTACCCCCCTCTGCGGGTGGCCCGCCCCCCGCAACGCCCCCCATCTGCCGAGCCAATGTACCGACACGGCCTAGGTTTCGGGCCGGGATTGCGCTCTTTGCCGCAACATTGTTCTTTTGTTCCGCATCCGGGCTTTTTTCCGATGACGGGCCTCCCGAACACGAGCTGCTTCCCGAACACGCGCTGGTTATTGAACATCTTTTTTTCGACCGACCCCTGCGTCATAACAAGGAAACGCAGACTGTTACGGCGCACGATGCGGCTCCTGAACCGGCGCGTTTCTGGCTGCCCAACGAAAAAGAAGTGCTGCCGTCCCTGTCTGTCGAAGGTTTTGAAAAACCGCTTTCACGTTCTTTTATAAACCGCTACACCTCAGACGGCACGAAAATATGGCTTCTGGAAGTGCTGAAACGCGGCGGGCCGTACATGGCTTTTATTCAAGACCGTATTCGGGAACGAAACCTTCCCGAAGAGCTTCTCTACATCCCCGCCATCGAGTCGGAGTTTGTGCCGACGGTTGTCTCGCGGTCGGGGGCGGCAGGTCTTTGGCAGTTCATGCGGAACAGCATGCACCCCTGGCTTACATCCAGTGATTGGATTGACGAGCGGCTTGATTTTTGGGCTTCGACCGATGCGGCTCTTTCAAAATTGCAGGTGAATTATGCGGAAACGAAAGACTGGCCGCTTGCCCTGGCCGCCTACAATTCCGGTCTCGGCGCGATCCGTACCATTCGGAAGAACTATCCCGGTAAAGATTACTGGGAACTTTCCGCCCTGAACGTGCTGAGAACGGAGTCGATCTCCTATGTGCCGAAACTGCTCGCGGTTTACTACATCGCTTCCAATCCCCGGAGGACCGGTTTTGAAAACTTTTGGCCGGAGCGGGTCAAATGGGAACAGGTACTCGTCGGACGGCAGGCCGATGTGCGGGTGCTTGCTGAGATCGCCGGGATCGATGCCGGGGAATTACAGCGGGCAAACGCCGAGCTTCGTTTTCCCCTAACGCCGCCCGATCCCGCCTATAAATTAAAGGTACGCGCCGAAATGAAAGAGTCGTTGGCCGACGCGATCGCGCAGACCGAAATCCCGCTTGTCCGCAGTTATACGCATATCGTTTCACGCGGCGACACCATCTACGGACTGGCCCGCGCGTACGGCGTATCGGAGAAGCGCATTTTCGAGGCCAATCCCGATATTCGGGAGAAAGCGCTCCAAATCGGAGATCGGCTGCTGATACCGGCGGTACAATAAAGATACGGGACGCCGTAGCGTGCCACTGTCAACAAAGCAAGGATTCTTGTCTACCAATTGTGCCGTACAGCGTCACGGATTGCGCCGTAAACGGCAGCGGGGTTGAAGTATGAAACATCCGGGTAATCCGGATCGCCATACACGGCACAATCTGTTGATCATTTTTATTTTCCATCTGCTTAATTTGTTGACAGGGGAAGGCCCTCCACTGTCAACAACTTAAGAATTTTTGTCCGCGAATGGCGCGAATAAATACGAATGATACATACCCATCAGCGCGTATTCGCATACATTCGCGTATATTCGCGGACAAAAAACTAAAAATCTGTGTGATCCGTTGACCACTCTTATATTCCATTGGCTTAAGTTGTTGACAGTGGAAGGCCCTCCCCTCTTTTTTTTGAGATTGGAATTGCAGGGGGGCTTGTCAACTTTTTTTGTTTTGTGTATCATAGGTACTGTTCCTAAACGGGCCGTTAGCTCAGTTGGTAGAGCAACAGACTCTTAATCTGTGGGTCGCAGGTTCGAAGCCTGCACGGCTCAAGCCCTAAGTTGTTGTAGCACAACAACTTACCAAAAGGCCACCCGGCGAAGGGAGCCATAACTTTTAGAAACGACACATGAACGACACATAACGCCGTCGTTCCCTTGTCGCGAAGGGTTTTGTTATGGTTCAGCCGTTCTCTGTCTTCAAGCGCGCGGACAGGCCCGCGTATCTGGTCGCCTTCAAAAACGAAGTGACGGGGCGGTATTTGCCCGCCGTCAGCACCCGCAAAGAAAAGTACGCCGACGCCGTCAAACAGGCGTGGGCGTGGTACCGCGAGGGCATTCCCCGCAAAGAAGGCCCCGTCAATGTCCCGGTGGATTCCCTCCGCAATCTCCTGCGGGACACGCCCCTCACCGGGAGCGACGCGGAGACGCTTGTCCGTGTCTTGCAGGATCGCGGCTTTGTGAAATCGTGCGTTTTCGCGGGCGACCAAGACGGCCCGCGTCTTGTGGATTACCTTAAAGAATTCTGGGACTGGGACCATTCCCCGTATGTCCGGGAAAAATTACGCCGCCAGCATTCCATACACAGACGTTATGTTGACGAGTCTTTGAGAACGGTTATAAAACACTGGGAGCCGTATTTTAAGGACAAGCGGCTTGGCGGCGTCACGAGGGATGATGTCGGCGGCTTTGCCGACAGCGTCGCCTCGCTTCCGGCCGGGTACCAGCGAAAAAACGGCATCTTGCTTGCCGGGTGCATTCCCCTCCGCTGGGCGTACCGGAAAGAAAAAATACCCCTTGATGTTACGCTGGGGCTTGTGATGTTCTCCGGGAAAGAGCGCAAGCGCAAAATCCTCACGCCCGATGTTGTTACGGAAATCTTTCGTCTTGAGTGGCCTGACTGCCGTGCGAAAACCGCCAATATGCTGGCCGCCGTCACCGGCCTTAGATGCGGGGAAGTACAGGCGTTGCGGGTATGCGATCTGGGCGAAGGCTGCCTGTATGTCCGGCATTCGTGGAACCGTCTTGAGGGTTACAAGATGCCAAAGAGCAACGAGGAGCGCGTTGTCGAGCTTCCCTTCCGCTTTGTGATGGACGCGCTGCGGGAAGTCGCCGCGCTCAACCCGCATGGAACGGGCCTTGAGGCCCCGGTCTTCTGGGCCGAGGTTTCCGCAACGAAACCAATTGAGCAACGCATATTCAGCCGTGGTCTCCGGCACGCGCTCGAGGCTTCCGGCATGGATCCGGCGCAAGCCCGCGAGTACAAGTTTCACGCGTGGCGGCATTTCTTCGCCACCTTTATGGTGAGTCGGCTTGAGGGCAAACTCGTTCAGTCGCAAACCGGGCATAAAACCGCGCAGGTATTGCAGCATTACGCCGACCACCGTCTCCCCGGCGACCGGGAAAAAATCAGCATCGCCCAGCGGGAAGCGTTCGGCGCGTTACTGCCGGGGGACTAAGAAGGGCGGTTCCGGTTATTGCGCCCGCAATAACCGAACATTCCCTCTTTATAAAGACTCCATGACTAATTTATCCTGCGCGGGGTTAATTTCCTTGATGACCCATGTCTCGTTATTGGAATACCTTCTCCCGTTTACGATGATTTTAATCCTGGCCTTGTCCAGCAAATTGAACTGGGACGTGTCCACGCCAACGGAAACCCGCACCGTGTCTTTTATCACGCTGAACCGGGCCGCGAGGGAAGCCGCTATGTCCTTTATTCCCGCCGTGTCCGCAAGCCTTGTTTCGTACTCGGCCAGCTTGTTTTTTAGATACTTGTCAACGGCTGTCATTTCCGTATCATTATAAACGTATGATTCGCTGTAGTTCTTGGTGAAATCGTTATACTTCCCCCGCACGACGCATGACGAGAAATAATGCTTTTCCGCGTCCGAGAAGTTTTTCTCAGGTTGCGCCGTTATCCGCCATTCCGGTATTTCATGGACGGCGTAATCTTCCCCCCATTTTCTCAGCGTGAGCCGCCCGTCATTCTTTTGGATAAGATACGCCATATCGCTTTTGAGAGCCGTCTGTACGGCGGCCTTAATATCGCCGCCCGTCACGGCAAGGTTCAGGCGGGGGGAAGCCGTGATATACCTGTCCGTCTCCTCCACGTCCCAGACTGAGGGCACATACTGCAAACTATCCTTTTTTGCCACAAGCCACGTTACAATTTCTCCCAGCCTGTTGGCGGTATACCCGGCAAGCCGCGCGTACTCAGGCTTTAATTTTTCATCTTTCGAGGACGTTCTTTGAAAGAAAATGACAGCCCCCGACAGGCTGTACGGGAGGCTCGTCCCGTTCTCGTCATACAGGCCGATAAAAGCCGATATATGCTCGGCGGCAAGATACTTGGCGTTAATGGTAATGTTGTCGCCATCTTCCGTTTCCGTGTACGCTATTTCAATCAGCGGCACGGACACGGTTCCGAATACCACCGGGAGCGGCTTGCCCAGCGTGTCGTACTTGTCCTGCGCGACCGGGAAATCGTCCGCGTTTACCAGACGGCACACCTGCCCGTCAAGTGTTCTGAACTTGTCCGCAACCGTTACCGTGAATTTCTTATCGTCAACTTTTACGCTTTCAACCAGCCCTTCGCGGATTTTATGAAAGTCCTCATACTCCGGGTATTCGGCAACGGCTTTCTGTATCTTGACCGGGGAATTAAACAGTTCAACCGATCCCTCCCCGTCAAACATTCCGTCTTGGTTGTCCAGCGTGATGTTAAACGTGCCGAAGAGCGTTATCCCGGAAATAACGTCCGACAGTTTCACGGTGACCGAGGGAACCGCGAACCGCGCCCCGGCGTACTGCCCGTCAAGAATCATGTCGGCGGCGTTCTCCGCGCTCTTGGGGCCGGAAAGAAAAATCCGCATGACCGCCATTGTTGTTTCAGACTCACTGTAAAGCCACGTGTGGCGCGGCACATGGACATAGAGATAACCGTCTTCGCTGTAGCAGGAGTTTTCCATGACGAGCAAGTCCGCCATTGAAGTAGCCGGGAAAAGCCAGTTTACGATACGGATTTCCACCGACCGCGAGACCTGATTGTCGTACCAGCCGCCCCAGTCAGTCCAGTAGGTGTTTTGCGGCCGCGCGCCCGTGTACAGCCTGTAAATGTCGTGTTGCCGGGAGACACCGTCATAGGGGGTAAACTGCGGTTTCAGCGCGGCACGCCCCGCTATTTCCGCAAGAAAGGTTGTTGCCATGATGGGGAAAGTATACCGCGATAACAGATAAATGTTAATAGCATTACATTACAATGCGGCGGCTGTTTCAAACCGCGCCATCGGCGTTAAAGGCCATGCGGACTGTTGACAGGCTCCCGTCATGCCGATACAGTATATCGGCATGACAGACAAGGAAAAACAGCTTGCCGAAAAATACCCGGAAGCCGCTATTTTTGCGGCTATAGCGGAAAGCGTATGGCAGGGGAGCAAAGCAACCGTTAAAATGGAGTTGCAAGTAACCGGAAAACTGAGAGCAGAGTTACAGCGGCTTCTGGGAACGGACGTGCATACTCTCTTTGTTACGGACAGCGATATAAGGCACATCAAAAAACAGCACGGAAAGGGGGAAGCCTCGCGGGGGCAAATAGATGTGACCCCCGATGACATAGCCCTTATTCCTATCGTCTTGAATGAGTTTGACACGGCGGAACATACCGAAACGGACAGAAGAGGGAATAAAAAAATTCTTTTCAAGAAAAGAATAGACGAAACTGTGTATCTGGCAACAATAGAGCGCGGGCCGCACAAAGGGGAAATAAGAACCCTCTGGAAAACGCCCTGATAAGGTGCCTCGTGCTGGCGGCAAACCGCCCCCTTGAGCCAACGTCTAGGGAACCGAAGGCTCCCAAACGACCCTTAACCGGCTCCTATGAATATACAACAGGCACCCGTTTTTGTCAAGGCCCCCTTTTTCCCAGTGTCAAGGCGCAATAGAAATGTCCCCTGTTTTAGCGCAATAGAAATGTCCTCATCCTTCACGCGGCATGAGAATCTGCATGGCCTTTTTCAGGTATTTTTATCTCCTCAATGAGGAGAGGTTTCCCTTTCCATAAGATACTCAGGCTTCCGTCAAGCCTGATCCTCACCACAACCTTGTCCCCGGT